>JAEXBL010000248.1 GCA_023394015.1 Pseudomonadota bacterium
GGCCTGCTGCCCGGCCGTGCCGCCGCGCACGGCCAGCAGGCGCAGGCGGTGGGCGTGCAGCAACTCGCCCACGCGCTGGAAGTCGATGGCGGCCTCGGCCTGGTCCTCGGGCAGGGCGTCGAGGTCGAGCACCACGGCGTCGTCCTCGAAGAAGTCGGGCATCTCACCGTACTGCGCCTGCAACTCCTCGGCCAGCACGGCCAGGTCGGCCGACTTCAGGCGCAGCGCCAGCAGCGGCAGGCTGGCGCTCTTGATCTCGAAGGTGGAAGGGCTGCGGCCGGCGAGGGCGACGGACATGGGCGCGACGAAGCGACGAGGAAAGCGTCGGAGAAGGCGGTCCGCGGCGCGGACGACAAAGCCGGCCGATCTTAACAGTCGCGCCGCGCAATAAGGGGGGCCGGGCGTGGCCCGGTGTAACAGGCTTTGCGGTGGTTCAGCGGGGCTTTCGGCGCGGCGCTGTCTTGTCTCTTTGGTCTTTTATAAAAGGTAGTAGTCGTAGTAGGTGCCCTGCACTTTTGTGGACAAGCCGCGCCAGGCCAATGCCGGCAAGGGTTTGCGGGCGGTGGCGCCCTGTGGGCAAGCGCGGCGTTGGCCGCCGGCCGGTGGGGAACAACTTGGCGGCCGGCGCCGCCGCTGTGGACAAGCCCGCCCTTGTGCCAGCCTTGTCCACAGGCTTGTTCAGCCTACTTTTCCAGAATCCACTGGATGATGCCCTTGGCGATGAAGCCCACCATGCCGAAGGCCAGCGCCAGGAACAGCACGAAGGTGCCGAACTTGCCGGCCTTGGCCTCCCAGGCCAGCTGGGCGACGATGAAGATCGTGTAGAGCATGAACGCGCCCACGCCAAAGGTGAGGCCGAACCAGGCGATCTGCTCTTCGGTGAAGCCGAACATCTCAGCGCGCTCCTTCCGGCGGCTGGCGCTCGGGCAGCGCGGACGCATCCACCAGCGCGCGGTAGGCGTGCCAGCTGGCATGGCCCAGCCAGGGCAGCACGATCACCAGGCCCAGCAGGGCGGTGGCCATGCCCAGCAGCGTCAGGCCCATGATCAGCGCCGCCCACAGCGCCAGCGCGCCGGGGTTGCGCAGCACCGTCTTCCAGCTGGTCAGCACGGCCTGCAGCACGTCGACGCGGCGGTCCAGCAGCAGCGGCATGCTGACCACGCTGGAGGCGAACAGCGGCGCCGCCATCAGCGCGCCCATGGTCAGCCACAGCTCGAACAAATGGCCGCCGGGCGCCAGCACCACGTGGCGCACGAAGTCCATCGGCGTGTACACCAGCTGGGGCGCCATCAGGGTGATCAGCGCGGCGCTGGTCAGCACCCAGCCGGTGCCGGCCAGCGACAGCAGCAGGCCGAAACGGACCAGGCTCCAGTAGCCGCCGTGCACGGCAAAGCGCGAGTACTGCCAGCGCGTCCAGGTGCGGGCGATGGTGCGCCAGTCGGCCGGTTCGCCGCACTCCAGCGCCCGGCTCAGCGCATACAGGCTGGTGGCCAGCACCGGCGCCACCACCAGAAAGCCCGAGAAGGCACCGGCCAGCAGCCAGAACTGGTCGCCCGCCAGCAGCACCAGCAGCGCGCCAAAGGCCGCCAGCACCAGCCCGTGCAAGAGGCTGGGCAGGCCGACGCGCCACACATCGCGCCAGCCCAGCGCCAGCCAGTGCAGAGGCGCCGTCAGCGCCACTGGGCGCACGCTGGGCAGTTTCAGGGTACCGCGCGGCGGGCGCGGCGGCAGCGGTGGAGGAGGTGGGGCGGTGTAGGGCACGGTGGCCGCAGCTTAAGACAAAACCGGCGCTGCCGCGAAGCGCCGGGTCATGGTGGCAGGGCTGCGGCCAATGAATGAAATCGGCTGCCCGCGCCTGTGCACCAGGCGCGGGTAGCCGTGCAACCGACGGGCGTTCGATGCGGCTGCCGTCGCTTCGACCGGGCTGGGCGCGCTCAGCGGCCCAGTGCGTTCATGGTTTCCTGGTCCAGCCGGCCGGTGCCGACCAGGCCTTCGTCGCGCTGGAACTGGCGCAGCGCGTTGGCCGTGCGCGGGCCGGGGATGCCGTCCACCACGCCGGGGTCGTAGCCCTTGTCCAGCAAGCGCTGTTGTGCCTCGCGCACGGTCAGGCGCACGGGGGTGTCGTCGGCCGGGGCGGTGACGGGCGCGGGCGCCGGCGTGGCGGCCGGTGCGGTGGGGGCGGCCGGCGCGGCGGGCTCGGAAGCGCAGGCGGCCAAGAGGGCCAGGGGCGCGGCCAGGGCAAGCAGGCGGGTCAGGGCGGTGTTCACAGCGTTTTTCCTTCGCGTTGAGCGTTGAGGGGTTTCAGCGCACCGGGGCGCGCTGGCCGGAGGCCACCGTAGTCTTACACTTTGACGCGCTAATGACAAATGGGTGGCAAAGCGGTCCAGCGGACGGGTGTGTCCGCAAGAAGAAAGGCCGGCAGCCGCTGAAGCGGTGCCGGCCTTTGGCGGTTGCTGACGTTGGTACTTCAACGCCCGTCGGGATTGCGGCTTGAAGCGTCAGCCGAATTAGGCCATCAACGCCAGCCCATGCCCGGGCCGCCGCGTTGGCCGCCCCGCTTGCCATCGCGGGCGCCGCGCATCGCGCGCTGGTCGTACAGCTGTTGCTGCTCGGGGGTGAGCTGGGCGTAGAAGGCCTTCACGGCGTCGCCGCGCTGCTTCATGCGGGCCTGGCGCTCGACGGCGAACTGTTCCATGCGGTCGATGCGCTGCGGCGTGGTCAGCTGGGCGAACTCGTCGCGGTTCATGCGCGGGCGCTGGGCCAGGCGGTCGGCCGGTGGCTGCATGGCGGCGGCGTAGGTGCTCCAGGCGCCTTCCTGCGCCGGCGTCAGCTTCAGCTGCGCCTTCAGGTCGGCCATGCGCTGGGCGTGGCGCTCGGCCATGCGTTGCTGGCGCTGGGCCGGGTCCATGCGGGCGCGGCGCTCGGGCGGGACGGCGCGTTGGGTGGCGGCGGCTTCGCCGACGGCAGGTTGCACTGGCGCGGGGGCCTGGGCGAAGGCGGCGGCGGCGCTGGCGGCCAGCACGGTGGCGAGAAACAGGCGCTTGGGCTGCTGGGTCATGGTGGACTTCCTTTCAAGGATCGGAACAACAAGGGATCGCGGCCGGCGGGGCGGTGGAGGTCAGAGGCCCTGGCTCGCCGGCTTGAAAGGCAGTGTGCGCGCCGCGTGTATCGCGCCGATCAGTGGCGCATGTCGGTTTGTAAAGAAGGATGAAATTGGGTGGGTGCGCGCCGTTCAGCGCCCGGCCAGCTCGTCCAGGATCGGGCACTCGGGCCGCGCGTCGCCATGGCAGTGCTGCAACAGGTTTTGCAGCGTGCGGCGCATGTCCTGCAGGGCGGCGATGCGGTTTTCGAGGTCGGCCACGTGCGCGGCGGCAACGCGCTTGACGTCGGCGCTGGCGCGCTGGCGGTCGCGCCACAGGCTCACCAGTTCGGCGATCTCGGCCATCGAGAAGCCCAGTTCGCGCCCGCGCTTGATGAAGCGCAGGGTGTGCACGTCGGCCGGCGTGTACTGGCGGTAGCCGGCCTCGGTGCGGGCCACCTCGCCCAGCAGGCCCAGCGCCTCGTAGTGGCGCACCATCTTGGCCGACACGCCCGAGGCCCTGGCCGCCTCGCCAATGTGCACCGGGGCGGCGGGCGCGGCGCCGCTCATTCCTCGACCGCGTAGCCTTCTTCGCGGATGGCGGTGGCGATCAGCTCGCGCGGCTGGGTGGAATGCACTTCCACCAGGTTGCTGTCGCGGTCGATCTTCACATCGGCGCCGCCGTCGATTTGCTTGATGGCGCGGGTGACGGCGGCCTCGCAATGGCCGCAGGTCATGCCGGTGACGGTGAAGGACTGGTTCATGGGGCGTTCCTTTCAGTCAAAAGTGCTTGCAATCGACGCGATGATCCACCCTACCATGGTGGGAAAGTCAAGCGGCGCAGCGGGGCTCTTCTGTTTTGACAGCCGCAAGTGCCCGATCTGGCCAATGGAAGAAGCCCCCGGGCTTGACCTTGCCACCATGTCAGCCTTCAAACTGCACGCATGAACACCTCTGCCACCGCCCCAAGCACCGCCACGCTGGACCTCGGCGTGGGCGGTATGACCTGCGCCAGTTGCGTGGCCCGCGTGGAGCGCGCGCTGAAGAAGGTGCCCGGCGTGCAGGACGCGGCCGTCAATCTGGCGACCGAATCGGCGCGCGTGACCTTCAGCGGTGACGACATGGAGCCGCGGCTCAGACGCGCTGTGCGCGACGCCGGCTACGAGCCACGCGCGGCCGATGCGGCCCTGGACGCCGCCGACGCCGGGCCATGGGCCGGCTTTGCGCCGGTGGGCATCGGCCTGCTGCTGTGCGCGCCGCTGGTGTTGCCGATGCTGGGCATGCCGTTTGGCATCCACTGGATGCCGCCGGCCTGGTTGCAGTTTCTGCTGGCGACGCCGGTGCAGTTCGTCATCGGCGCGCGCTTCTACAAGGCGGCCTGGGGGGCGCTCAAGGCCCGCAGCGGCAACATGGAGCTGCTGGTGGCCATCGGCACCACCGCGGCCTGGCTGCTGTCGATGTGGCTGTGGCTGGGCAGGCCGCATGCGGAGGGGCACGTGCCGCACCTGTACTTCGAGAGCGCGGCCGTGGTCGTGACCCTGGTGCGCCTGGGCAAGTGGCTGGAAGAGCGCGCCAAGCGCCAGACCACCGCCGCCATCCGCGCCCTGCACGCCCTGCGGCCCGAGGTGGCGCACCTGATCGACTGGGACGGCAGCGAAAAGGACATTCCGGTCGACGAGCTGCGCGCCGGCGACCAGCTGGTCGTGCGCCCCGGCGAGCGCGTGCCGGCCGACGGCACGGTGACCGAGGGCGCCACCCAGGTCGACGAATCCATGCTGACCGGCGAGCCGCTGCCGGTGGCCAAAAGCGTGGGCGACGCGCTCACCGGCGGCTCGATCAACGGCGACGGCCGCGTGCTGCTCACGGTGACGGCCGCCGGCAGCGAAAGCGTGCTGGCGCACATCATCCGCCTGGTGCAGGACGCGCAGGCGGTGAAGGCGCCGGTGCAGCGGCTGGTGGACCGGGTGAGCGCGGTGTTCGTGCCGGTGGTGCTGCTGATCGCGCTGGGCACCTTCGCCGGCTGGTGGTTGGCCGGGCTGGGGGCCGAGGGTGCCATCATCCGCGCCGTCGCCGTGCTGGTGATCGCCTGTCCGTGCGCGCTGGGGCTGGCCACGCCTACGGCCATCATGGCCGGCACCGGGGTGGCGGCGAAGTTCGGCATTCTCATCAAGGACGCCGAGGCGCTGGAGGTGGCGCACCGCGTGGACACCGTGGCCTTCGACAAGACCGGCACGCTGACGCTGGGCCAGCCGCGTCTGCTGGCGTTGGTGCCGGCGCCGGGCGTGGATGAGGCGGCGGCGCTGCAGACGGCAGCCAGCCTGCAGTCGGGCAGCGAGCACCCGCTGGCGCGCGCCGTGCTGGCGGCGGCGCGCGAGCGCGGCCTCGCCTTCGAGCCGCCGCAGGGCGTGCAGGC
>JAEXBL010000324.1 GCA_023394015.1 Pseudomonadota bacterium
GCGCTGGCGGCTGGCGCAGACCACGCAGGCGGCGCCGGCGGATGCGCAGGTGACCGACACCTTCTACCGCGTCGGCGAATGGGTGGCCGCCGGCCAGCCGGTGCTGGCGCTGCTGCCGCCGGCGCAGGTCAAGGCGCGCTTTTTTGTGCCCGAGGGCGAAGTCGCCACGCTGAAACCCGGCGACGAAGTACAGCTGAGCTGCGACGGCTGCGGCGCGCCGATCCCCGCGCGCGTGAGCCGCATCGCCACGCAGGCCGAGTACACACCGCCGGTGATCTACTCGAACGCGCAGCGCGCCAAGCTGGTGTTTATGGTCGAGGCGCGGCCGGATGCCCAGGGCGCCACGCGCCTCAAGCCCGGCCTGCCGCTGGACGTGCGGCGCGGTGCCACTGCAGGCTCATGATGATGAAAGCGGCCGCCAGCGCCCGCCCGACGTGCCAGGGCAGCCATGAATGATGGAGCAAGCGGATCCGGTCTGGCGATCGACGTGCGCGGCCTGACCAAGCGCTACGGCGGCCGCGCGGTGGTCGACCAGGTCGATTTGCAGGTGCGCCCGGGCCGCATCTGCGGTTTTCTCGGCCCCAACGGCAGCGGCAAGACCACCACCATCCGCATGCTCTGCGGTCTGCTCACACCCGACGAAGGGGAGGGCACCTGCCTGGGGCTGGACATCCGGCGCGACGCGCTGGCGATCAAGCGCCAGGTGGGCTACATGACGCAGCGCTTCGGCTGGTACGAGGACTTGTCGATCCGCCAGAACCTGGACTTCGTCGCCCGCCTGTTCGCCGTGCCCGAGCGCCGCCGCGCGGTGAACGAGGCGCTGGCGCAGCTCGGCCTCGAAGGGCGCCAGCACCAGCTCGCCGGCGCGCTGTCGGGCGGCTGGAAGCAGCGGCTGGCGCTGGCCGCCTGCCTGATCCACGCGCCGCGCCTGCTGCTGCTCGACGAGCCCACGGCGGGGGTCGATCCGGCCGCGCGGCGCGACTTCTGGGACCAGATCCACCAGCTCGCGGCGCAGGGCATCACGGTGCTGGTGTCCACCCACTACATGGACGAGGCCGAGCGCTGCCACGAGCTGGCCTACATCGCCTACGGCAAGCTGCTGGCGCGTGGCACCGAAGGCGAGATCATTGCCGCCGCCGGCCTGACGGTGGTCGAGATCACCGGCGAACTCGCGCCCGCGCAGCAGGCCACGCTGCGCGCCGCGCCCGGTGTGGACAGCGTGGCCGCCTTTGGCGCGCGCCTGCACGTGGCCGGCCGCGATGGCGCGGCGCTGCAAGCGGCCGTGGCGCCACTGGCGGCGCTGCCCGGCGTGCGCGTGCAGCCCACGCAGGCCAATCTGGAGGACGTGTTCATCGCCCTCATCGCGCAGGCCAGCGACAACTTCGGCGAAGGCGTCCCGGCATGAGCGCGGCCCTGGCCCGCATCTGGGCGGTGTTCGTCAAGGAGCTGCAGCAGATGCTGCGCGACCGCCTGACCTTTGCCATGGCTGTGGGCATCCCCGTGCTGCAGCTGGTGCTGTTCGGCTACGCCATCAACACCGACCCCAAGAACCTGCCCACGGCGTTTGTCGCCGCCGAGCAGGGGCCGCTGTCGCGCACGCTGCTGGTGGCGCTGCAGAACACGGGCTACTTCAACGTGGTCGCCAGCGGCCTCAGCGAGGCCGAGGCCGACGAGCGCATGGCACGCGGCGAGCTGCAGTTCATCATCGTCGTGCCGCCCGGTTTCGAGCGCGAACTGGTGCGCGGCCAGCGCCCGGCGCTGTACCTGGCCGCCGACGCCACCGACCCGGCTGCCGGCAGCAACGCGCTGGCGGCGCTGAACACCGTGGCCACGCAGGCGCTGCAGCGCGAGTTGACCGGCGCCCTGGCCCGCCCCGCCGCCACACCGCCGCCGTTCGAGGTGCGCGCGCACCGCCGCTACAACCCCGAGGGGCTGACGCGGCTGAACATCGTGCCCGGCCTCATTGGCACCATCCTGACCATGACCATGGTGATGCTCACCGGCTTGGCCATGACCCGTGAGCGCGAGCGCGGCACGATGGAGAACCTGCTGGCCACGCCGCTGAAGCCCCTGGAGGTGATGGTCGGCAAGATCGCGCCCTACGTGGTGATGGGCTACGTGCAGCTGGGCGTGATCCTGGGCGCCGCGCGCCTGCTGTTCGACGTGCCGCTGGCTGGCAGCGCGGCGCTGCTGCTGGGCTGCATCGGCCTGTTCATCGTCGCCAACCTGGCGGTGGGCTTCACCTTCAGCACGCTGGCGCGCAACCAGCTGCAGGCCATGCAGATGACGATGTTCTTCTTCCTGCCCTCGATCCTGCTCAGCGGCTTCATGTTTCCGTTTCGCGGCATGCCGGTGTGGGCGCAGTGGATCGGCGAGGCGCTGCCGCTGACCCACTTTTTGCGCGTGGTGCGCGGCATCATGCTCAAGGGCAACGGCTGGGCCGAGGTGGCGCCCGAGCTGTGGCCGCTGCTGGCCTTCATCGCCGTGGCCGGCACGCTGGCGCTGCTGCGCTACCAGAAGACGCTGGACTGAGAAGGCCGGGCGCCCGGCCGGATAATCGGCGCCCATGATCGGAACCAGGCAAGGACATTCGGCATGAGCGCCATCGACGTCGTCATCATGGCCGCGGGCAAGGGCACGCGCATGAAGAGCCAGCGGCCCAAGGTGCTGCACCGGCTGGCCGGGCGGCCGCTGCTGGCGCACGTGCTGGACAGCGCGGCGGCGCTCAAGGCGCGCTCGGCGGTCGTCGTCACCGGCCACGGCGCGGCGGAAGTGGAGGCCTTCTGCGCCCAGTGGGCGGGCGCCGGCGCCGATAAAGGCTTGAATTTTGCGCCGCGCCCGGTGCGCCAGCAGCCGCAACTGGGCACCGGCCACGCCGTGCAGCAGGCTGCGCCGGTGCTGCCGGATGACGGCGTGACGCTGGTGTTGAATGGCGACGTGCCGCTGGTGCGCCCCGACACGCTGCGCCGCCTGCTGGCGCTGTGCGACGGCGGCCAGATCGCGCTGCTGACGGTGGACACGGGCGCCGACGCCGGCGCCTACGGCCGCATTGTGCGCGGCGCCGCCGAGCCGGATGGCGACATTCCGGTGCGCGCCATCGTCGAGGCCAAGGACGCCAGCCCGGACGTGCGTGCCATCACCGAGTGGTACAGCGGCGTGATGGCCGCGCCCACGCGCTTGCTGAAGCAATACCTGGCGCTGCTGACCGACGACAACGCGCAGAAGGAGTTCTACCTGACCGACGTGGTCAAGCACGCCGTGGCCGACGGCACGCCGGTGCTGGCGCTGACCCTCGACGACGCGGTGGAGGTGGCCGGCGTGAACAGCCCGGTGCAGCTGGCCGAGCTGGAGCGCGAGGTGCAGCGCCGCGCCGCCCACGCCTTCATGGAGGCCGGCGTGCGCCTGGCTGACCCGGCGCGCTTCGACGTGCGCGGCACGCTGGTCTGCGGGCAGGACGTGGAGATCGACGTCGGCTGCATCTTCGAGGGCCAGGTGGCGCTGGCCGACAGCGTGCGCATCGGCGCGCACTGCGTGATCGCCAACGCGCGCATCGAGGCCGGCGCGGTGATCCATCCTTTCACCCACATCGACGGCGGCAGCGACGGCGTGGTGGTCGGCCCCGGCGCGCTGGTCGGCCCCTACGCGCGGCTGCGGCCCGGCGCGCAGCTTGGCCCCGAGGTGCACATCGGCAACTTCGTCGAGGTGAAGAACTCGACCCTGGCCGCGGGCGCCAAGGCCAACCACCTGGCCTACCTGGGCGACGCCACGGTGGGCGAGCGCGTGAACTACGGCGCCGGCAGCATCACCGCCAACTACGACGGCGCCCACAAGCACCGCACCGTGCTGGAGGCCGACGTGCACGTGGGCAGCAACTGCGTGCTGGTGGCGCCGGTGACCATCGGCGCTGGCGGCACGGTGGGGGGCGGCTCCACCATCACCAAGAGCACGCCGCCGGGCGCCCTCAGCGTGGCGCGCGGCAAGCAGACCAGCATCGCCGGCTGGGCGCGGCCGACCAAGAAGGGCTGAGCCCGGCGC
>JAEXBL010000372.1 GCA_023394015.1 Pseudomonadota bacterium
ATGCTGATGAGCAGCGCGTGCAGCATGCCGCGGCGCGAGCCGTGCAGCTCGGCGCTGAGGTAGGCGGCCTCGTTCCAGCCGCCGTAGGTCAGCAGCACGAACACCATGGCCAGGCCCAGCATGCCCAGCGCCGGCGCGCCGGTGCCGCCGCCGGTGGTTTCGGCGGTGGCCGTGGCGGCGGGCATGGCGTGGCCGGCGTCGGCCCACAGCCACAGGCCGGCGGCAATCACCAGCACCAGGCCCAGCACCTCGGCCAGCGTGAGCCAGCTCTGCGCGCTGGCGCTGGCGTGGATGCCGCGCGCGTTGACCCAGGTCAGCAGCGCCACCGCCACCGCGCCCCACACCGCCGAGCCGTGGGTGCCCAGCGGCACGATGGCGCCCATGTAGTCGCCGAACACGAAGGCCAGCATGGCGATGGAGCCGGTGGTGATGACGGCAAAGCGCGCCCAGGCGAACAGAAAGGCCACGCGCCGCCCGTAGGCCCGGTGCAGGAAGTGGTAGTCGCCGCCCGCGTGCGGCCAGGCGGCGGCCAGCTCGGCATAGCACAGCGCGCCGATCAGCGAGACCAGCCCGCCCGCCAGCCAGGCGGCCAGCATCCAGCCGGCGGAGCCGGTGAACTGCGCCACCAGCGAGGGCGACTTGAAGATGCCGGCGCCGATGACGATGCCGACGATGATGGCCACCGCCTCGCGCAGGCGCAGCGTGGGCTGCGGCTGGATGGTTTCGGCGTCGGGGCGGCTCATTCGTTGCCCAGCGACTCGGCCTCGTGCTCGGGGGCCGGGCCGGCGCCGTCGAAGGCCGGCGCCGCGCCCTGGCGCCGCGCCGTGAAGGGCGCCCGCGCGCCGCCACCGGCGGTGAAATCGTAGACCGTGCCGCTCAGCGTGTCGCCGCTCAAGCGGCCGACGAAGCGGCGCAGGTGGCCCAGCGCGTCGGTGAAGCCGAAGCCGACCTGCTCGCCCGCCACGCGCGCCTCGCGCAGCTGCGCCTCGAACTCGGGGTAGCCCACGTGGCCTTCCAGCATCTGGAAGCTCTGGTCCAGCGACAGCGGCAGCGTGACGGTCTGCCCGCCCTGCGGAAAACTCAGCTGCCACTCGCCGCCGGCATTGACGGGCACCAGCCACAGGTGCACCGAGGCGTAGCCGACCCTGGCGGTCTCGTCCGGCTGCCAGCGGCCCATGCGGAACTCGTGCGAGACCACGCGCGTGCCGGGCTTGAGCGCCAGGATGCGGTGGCGCAGCCGCAGGTTCAGGTGCGGCAGCAGGTACATGGTGATCACGCTGGCCTGGCTGAAGTCGGACTCGAAGATGTCCGCCTGCTCGAAGCGCGCGCGCTCGGCCAGCTGCGCCTCGTGCGCGCGGCGGCGCGACAGCGCCACCAGCTCGGGGTTGTATTCGATGCCCAGCCCGCGGGCGCCCTCGCGCGCCGCGGCAAGGACGATCTTGCCGTCGCCCGAGCCGAGGTCGATCACGAAGTCCTGCGGCGTGAGCTGCGCCATGCGCAGCATGCGGTTGACCAGCGTGTCGGGCGTGGGAATCCAGATCACGTCCTTGCCGGACTGGCCGCGCTGCGGCTCGTAGGCGGCGTCACCGGCCTTCGGCTGGGCCCACAGCGGCGGCGTGCCCAGCAGGCCGCCCAGGGTGATGGCGCCGGCGCCGGCCAGCCACTGGCGGCGCCGGAGGGCCGGGGTGTCGAGGGCGGGCAGCGTCATGC
Source organism: Pseudomonadota bacterium (assembly GCA_023394015.1). GTDB lineage: Bacteria > Pseudomonadota > Gammaproteobacteria > Burkholderiales > Burkholderiaceae_C > Ottowia. Next base: position 1,711 of record JAEXBL010000372.1, read on the forward strand.
GGGCGGGACTCCTTGTGATCCTTGTGAAAGCGAAGCGGCGGTCGGGGTGGATACTCCCCCGCGCGCGCCGGCAGGCAAGGGACCAACCCGGACCAAGCCTAACCAGCGGGCGCCCGGCACGCAAACCGCCGGCCTTTACCCGAGCGCGACCGCGGTGCTTTGCCCGCAGCGGGTGCCCCACGCCACGCGGCGCCGCTACGCGGCCGCGTCCGTGGCGTCGGGCGGCAGCCAGCGCTGCAGGTGCAGCACGTTCTCGCCGCGGTGGGCGCGGCTTCGGGCCAGCTCCTGCCGGGCCACGGTACGCAGGTGCACCTCGTCCGGGCCGTCCAGAAAGCGCAGCGCGCGGCCCCAGCTCCACAGCGCCGCCAGCGGCGTGTCGGGCGTCAGGCCGACGGCGCCGAAGACCTGCATGGCGCGGTCGATCACCGTGGTCTGCAGGCGCGCGGCCACCAGCTTGATGGCCGACACGTCGGTGCGCGCGGCCTGGTTGCCTTCCTGGTCCATGCGCCAGGCGGCGCGCAGCACCAGCAGGCGGGCTTGGTCTATCTCGACGCGGCTCATGGCGATCCAGTCCTGCACGTTGGCGAAGTCGGACAGGTGCCGGCCGAAGGCCATGCGCTCCAGCGCGCGCTCGGCCATCAGCTCCAGCGCCAGCTCGCACTGGCCGATGGTGCGCATGCAGTGGTGCACGCGGCCCGGCCCCAGGCGCGCCTGCGCCATGGCAAAGCCCTCGCCCTCGGCGCCCAGCAGGTTGGCCGCCGGCACGCGCACGTTGCGAAACACCAGCTCGCAATGCCCTTCGATGGCCTGGTGCTGCATCACCGGGATGTTGCGCACCACCTCCAGGCCCGGCGCGTCCATGGGCACCAGCAGCAGGCTGTGGCGGCGGTGCGCGGGCGCCTCGGGCGAGGGGTCGGACACGCCCATCACGATGGCCAGCCGGCAGTGGGGGTGCGCCGCGCCGGTGATGAACCACTTGCGGCCGTTCAGCACGTAGTCATCGCCATCACGCGCGATGCGCGTGCCCAGGTTGGTGGGGTCGGACGAGGCCACGTCGGGCTCGCTCATGGCAAAGCAGGAGCGCATGCTGCCGGCCATCAGCGGCTGCAGCCACTGCGTGCGCTGGGCGGCGCTGGCGAACAGGTGCAGCAGCTCGATGTTGCCGGTGTCGGGCGCGTTGCAGTTGAACACCTCGCTGGCCCAGGGCACGCGGCCCATGGTCTCGGCCAGGGGCGCGTATTCGAGGTTGGTCAGGCGGGTGCCCGGCTCGTCGTCGCGCAGGCCGGGCAAAAACAGGTTCCACAGCCCGGCGGCGCGCGCCTGGGCCTTCAGCGGCTCGATCACGTCCAGCGGGTACACGCCGGCATCGGCCCAGCGGCGCCAGTCGCCGTGCGAGGGCAGGATCAGGTCGTCCATGAAGCGCTGCACCTGCGCCTGCAGCGCCTGCACCCGGGGCGTGTACGCGAAGTCCATGCGCCCCACTCTACGCCCGCAGGCGGGGGGCGCGCTGTCATGTCGATGACAAATGACCGCGCCTGCGGCGCATGACGAATGACAAGGCCGCGTCGGGCGCGGCGCCTTCGTCGTTTGTCATTTGTCATGGCGCGGTGGCGCCAGCCCCTGCGCCACCGTCGGGTAGCGCAGCCGCAGGCCCAGCTCGCGCTTCAGGCGCTGGTTGTGCAGGCGGCGCGATTCGCCCATGAACGACAGCTGCAGCGGCGGCAGCGCCGCGCGCGCCTGTTCGCGGTCGATGCGCGGCGGGCGCGGCAGGCCCAACAGGTCAGCGGCCAGGTCCATGTAGTCGCCCATCTTCAGCTCGGTGTCGTCGCTGGCGTGCACCACGCGCTGCGGCCGGCCGCGCCACAGCGCGCGCAGCACGGCGCGCGCCAGGTCGTCGGCATGGATGTGGTTGGTGAACACGTCGTCGCCCGCCGCCAGCACCGGCGTGCCGCGCAGCAGGCGCTCGCGCGGCGTGCCCTTGGGCCGGTCGGCGGCGTAGATGCCGGGAATGCGCAGGATGCTGGTGCGCACGCCGGCGGCGCGGCCAAAGGCGCGCACCAAGCCCTCGGCCGCCACGCGGGGGCGCGCGGGCGGCGTGGCGGGGTTGACGGCGCGGGTCTCGCTCACCCAGTCGCCGCCGCAGTCACCGTACACGCCGCTGGTGGAGCCATACACCAGT
>JAEXBL010000034.1 GCA_023394015.1 Pseudomonadota bacterium
GCCGCCCATGGACACCCCCGGGGCGGGCGCGAGCGAGGGCCACGGCGTTTTGTCTGTATGGTGGCCATTAGTAAGGCTTGAAGCATATGAACCTCACCAAACGCGAATTCATGCAGGTGCTCACCGCCGCCAGCGCGGCCGGCATGGGCCTGGGTCGTTTTGCCAGCGCCAGCGCGCAGACGGCCGCCGAGGGGCTGTACGACATCCCCAAGTTCGGCAACGTCTCCTTCCTGCACATCACCGACTGCCACGCGCAGCTCAAGCCCATCTACTTCCGCGAGCCCAGCGTCAACCTCGGCGTGGGCGACATGAAGGGCCGCCTGCCGCACCTGGTGGGCGAAGAGCTGCTGAAGGCGGCCAAGGTCAAGCCCGGCACCGCCGAGGCGCACGCGCTGACCTACCTGGACTTCGAGCAGGCCGCCCAGCGCTACGGCAAGGTCGGCGGCTTTGCGCACCTGGCCACCCTGGTCAAGCGCATGAAGGCCAGCCGCCCCGGCGCGCTGCTGCTGGACGGCGGCGACACCTGGCAGGGCAGCGGCACTTCGCTGTGGACCAAGGGCCAGGACATGGTCGACGCCTGCAAGCTGCTCGGCGTTGACGTGATGACCGGCCACTGGGAATTCACCCTGGGCATGGAGCGGGTGAAGGAGATCGTCGAGAAGGACTTCGCCGGCAAGGTCGACTTCGTGGCGCAGAACATCAAGACCACCGACTTCGGCGACCCGGTGTTCAAGCCCTACGTCATCAAGCAGATGAACGGCGTGCCGGTGGCCATCGTCGGCCAGGCGTTCCCGTACACGCCCATCGCCAACCCGCGCTACATGGTGGCCGAGTGGGAATTCGGCATCCAGGACGAGAACATGCAGCAGGTGGTGGACGAGGCCCGCGCCAAGGGTGCGCAGGTGGTCGTCGTCGTCAGCCACAACGGCATGGACACTGACCTGAAGATGGCCAGCCGCGTGCGCGGCATCGACGCCATCATGGGCGGCCACACGCACGACGGCATGCCCGTGGCCACAGTGGTCAAGAACGCCGGGGGCCAGACGCTGGTGACCAACGCCGGCAGCAACGGCAAGTTCCTCGGCGTGCTCGACTTCGAGGTCAAGAACGGCAAGGTAGCCGACTACCGCTACAAGCTGCTGCCCGTGTTCGCCAACATGTTGCCAGCCGACAAGGAGATGGACGCGCTCATCACCCAGATCCGCGCGCCCTACGAAGCCAAGCTGAGCGAGCAGCTCGCCGTCACCGAAGGCCTGCTCTACCGCCGCGGCAACTTCAACGGCACCGGCGACCAACTCATCGTCGACGCGCTGATGGAGGTGCAGGGCGCCGACCTGGCCTTCTCGCCCGGCTTCCGCTGGGGCACCACCCTGCTGCCCGGCCAGCCCATCACGCGCGAATGGCTGCTGGACATGACCGCGACCACCTACAGCTACGCCACCCTGACCGAGATGAAGGGCGACATGATCAAGACCGTGCTGGAAGACGTGGCCGACAACCTGTTCAACCCCGACCCCTACTACCAGCAGGGCGGCGACATGGTGCGCGTGGGTGGCCTCACCTACGCCTGCAACCCGCTGGAGGGCATGGGCAAGCGCATCAGCGACATGCGCCTGAAGGGCGAGCTGATCGACCCCGACAAGACCTACAAGGTCGCCGGCTGGGCCCCCGTGGCCGAAGACGCCGCCAAGGCCGGCCACCCCATGGTGTGGGACCTGGTCGAGCAATGGCTCAAGGCGCGCGGCGGCAAGGTGTCGGCGCGCAAGCTGAACCAGCCCAAGCTGACCGGCGGGCTGCCCAATCCGGGTTTTGCGGGCTGAGCACTGGCGCCTGCGATCTGATGAACGGCGGCCCTGGTGGCCGCCGTTGCTATTGAAAGAGAAGCTGTTCGCGCTTGATCGGCAGGCCCCAGAGCTTTTTGTGAGATGATCCGACGCCTATCGCGGCTCACATTCTTTTGGGGAACTGATGATTTCACGTCTTGGCGCTGCACTCTTGCTTGTCGCGCTCTCTGGCTGCGCGATTACGCAGCAAGTCGATCCAGTCAAGCTGGCCCAGCCCGTTGAAGACCTGTGTCTTGTGCGCAACAGCGAGGTCGTGCAAGATGGTTTCCACGATGTTTACGTCAAGGTTTTGGAGCGCAAAGGTTTTCGCGTTCGTTCCTTGCCCGACAAGACACCGACAGATGCCTGTCCGCTGCTGGGCACCTACGAAGCGATATACCGGTGGGATATGGCAATCTATCTCGCTCGAGCGGACTTGCGTATTTATGCCGATGGCAAGGATGCCGGTCGCGCGGTCTACGATTCGCTTTCTGGAGGTGCAAATATGAGCAAGTTCATTCGCACTGAAGCAAAGCTCACTGAACTCGTCAATCAGCTTTTTTCCTCGGGTCCGCGTTAGCACCGTAGGTGGGTAGAACGCAGCGAAGCCCGGCGCACGTCTTGATCAACGCATTTCCGCTCCACAGTACATCGCCGACGATCTGACCTGTTTGCTAATCGAGTTGGTAGCTTCCAGCGCTTGCCAGAAGGGCTTGGCATCTGATTCAACGCTGAATGCGCAGCGAATCAATCCCGCGTCACCCGCAGCACTTCCTCGCGGCTGGTGATGCCTTGTGCGATCAGGCGTTCGCCGTCGTCGCGCATCAGCTGCATGCCCTTGGCCAGGGCGGCGGTGCGGATGTCGGCCTCGGGAGCCTGGCCGTGGATCTGGGCGCGGATGTCGTCGTCTACCACCAGCAGCTCGAACACGCCGGTGCGGCCTTGGTAGCCGGTCTGGCCGCAGGCGTCGCAGCCGATGCCGTGGCAAGTGTGGCAGCACTTGCGCACCAGCCGCTGCGCCAGCACGCCGAGCAGCGAGCTCGACAGCAGGAACGGCTCCACGCCCATGTCGATCAGGCGCGTGACGGCGCTGGCGGCGTCGTTGGTGTGCAGGGTGGCCAGCACCAGGTGGCCGGTGAGCGAGGCCTGGATGGCGATCTGCGCGGTCTCGATGTCGCGGATCTCGCCGATCATCACGATGTCCGGGTCCTGGCGCAGGATGGCGCGCAGGGCGCGGGCAAAGCTGAGCTCGATGCGCGGGTTGACCTGCGTCTGGCCGACGCCGGGCAGGTCGTATTCGATCGGGTCTTCCACCGTCATGATGTTGTTGCGGTGGGCGTCCAGCCGCGCCAGGCTGGCGTACAGCGTGGTGGTCTTGCCGCTGCCGGTGGGGCCGGTGACGAGGATGATGCCGTGCGGCTGGGCGATCAGGCGCTCGAACTTGCGCAGCACCTCGCCCTGCATGCCCACCGCCTCCAGGCTGAGCTTGCTTTCGCTCTTGTCGAGCAGGCGCAGCACGGCGCGCTCGCCGTGGGCGTTGGGGATGGTGGAGACGCGCACGTCGATGGCGCGCGTGCCCAGCCGCAGGCTGATGCGGCCGTCCTGCGGCAGGCGCTTTTCGGCGATGTCCAGGTCGGCCATGATCTTCAGGCGCGAGATCAGCGCCGCGTGCAGCGCGCGGTTGGGCTGCACCACCTCGCGCAGCGCGCCGTCGACGCGAAAGCGCACGCTGCTGTGGCGCTCGTAGGGCTCGATGTGGATGTCGCTGGCGCCGTCGCGCGCGGCCTGCGTGAGCAGGGCGTTGAGCATGCGGATGATGGGCGCGTCGTCGGCGGATTCGAGCAGGTCCTCGACGGCGGGCAGCTCCTGCATGATGCGCGACAGGTCGGCATCGCTTTCGACCTCGCTGACCACGGCGGCGGCGCTCGACTCGGTCTGCGAGTACGCGGTGCTGATGCGCTGCGCCAGGGTCTGGGCGTCGGCCTGCTCCAGAGCCAGCGGCAGGGGGGCGGCGCCGTAGCGGCGCATCACCTCGCTGAGGGCGCTGGCGTCGGGCTGGCCGTCGTGCCACAGCGTCAGGGCGTGGCCGTCGTCCTCCAGCAGCAGCCGGGCCGTGCGCGCAAAGGCGTAGGGCAGCGGGTAGCGCATGGCGGCTACGGGGTGTTGACCGTGGTGCCGCCGTAGTAGTTGTTCTCGCCCGAGGCCGGCAGGATCAGCGGCGGCGGCGGGGCCGGGCGCGACCAGGCCTCGGGGTTGGCGGGCACCACGGGCGGCATCACAGGTGCCTCGTTCACCTGCAGCACGGCGCTGGGCCGGGGCTGGTTGCTTTGCTGGGCGGCGCGCATCAGGTCGTAGCGGTCCAGCGAATAGCTTTCGGCGGCGGCGGCGTCGCGCACGATGACGGGCCGCAGAAACACCATCAGGTTGGTCTTGGTCAGCTTGCGGTTCTCGCTCTTGAACAGGTTGCCCAGCACCGGGATGTCGCCCAGGCCCGGCACCTTGTCGACGCTGGAGTTGTACTGGTCTTCCAGCAGGCCGCCCAGCACCACCACGGCACCGTCGTCCACCAGCACGCTGGATTCGATGGCGCGCTTGCGGGTGATGGGGCCGGCGGCGGTGGCCGCCTGCAGGTTGGACGACTCCTGGTAGATTACCATCTTGATGGTGCCGTCCTCGCTGATCTGCGGGCGCACGCGCAAGGTGAGACCCACGTCCTGCCGCTCGTAGGTCTGGAACGGGTTGAGCGTGGTGCCGCCGGCCGCGCCGGTGTTGGTGAAGCTGCCGGTGACGAAGGGCATGTTCTGGCCGACGACGATCTTGGCCTCTTCGTTGTCCAGCGTGAGCAGGGTGGGGGTGGACAGCACGTTGCCCGCGCCGGTGCTCTGGATGAAGTTGGCCAGGATGCCCAGCGCGCGCGTGCCCAGCGCCAGGTTGAAGCCGGTGTTGGGCTTGCCAGCCAGCAGGCTGGTGATGCTGCCGTTGTCACGGTAGCCCAGCGCCGCCGCGGCCATGTCGAAGATGTTGGTGACGTTGCCTCCCGCCCCGGAGGCCCGTCCGGTGGAGTAGTTGGTGCCGATCACGCCGACGTTGCTGCCGTTGTGGCCGAACAGCTGCCACTGCACGCCGAAGTCGGCCGCGCGGTCCATGTTGACCTCGGCGATCAGGCTTTCGATGAACACCTGGGCGCGGCGCTGGTCCAGCTTGTCGATGACGGCGCGCAGTTCGCGGTAGATCGGCTCGGGCGCGCTGATGATCAGCGAGTTGGTGGCCGGGTCGGCCTGGATCTGGCCGCCGGTGGAGGGCTGGTTGCTGGCGGCGGCGTCGATGGTCGGGCCGGTGGTCAGGCTGCTGCCACCCATGCCGGTCGCGCTGCTGCCCTGGCCGCCTTGCGTGGCCGTCAGCCCGCCGCTGCTTGGCGTGCTGGCCGCGCCGGCGCCGCCCGCCGTGGCGGCCTGCCCCGGCAGCGCTGCCAGCGCGGCGCGCAGGGTCACGGCCAGCTTGGTGGCGTCGGCGTTCTTCAGGTAGACCACGTGGATGTTGCCGCCGGCGCCGGGCCTGTCCAGGCTGGCGACCAG
>JAEXBL010000066.1 GCA_023394015.1 Pseudomonadota bacterium
GCTCATCGAAGAGTTCGCCGGAGAACGAGTGCCGAAGTTCGTAGAGGATGCGCGCGAGTTGCTGTTGCAGGTCGCACGGGAGGATCGCGTGCGTGATGGGCCACGCAATGATCGAGAACTGCTCCGCCCAAGGGCCCGACGGCTTGGCGCCCGCGAACTTCCTCTGGAAGGCGACAAAGGCGTCGCGAATCCAGTCGCGCCTACCGTTCAACGTCCAGCCCGGCGTCTTATCCTCGAAGGTCTGCCAGTACTCGCTCCCCGCATAGCCGTAGCCGATCTCCGCCGCATAAACGACCCAAACGAGTTGGTGGTCGCGTGCGGGCGCCGAGACCTGGATGTGGGCGCGCAGCGTGTTCTGCAGCGCTAGCAACTCGGCCTGCGCGAGGCCGTGCTCCAAGGCGAAGACAGGGATGTCCTTGCGGTCACGCGCGAGGGCGCCGAAGTGCGCTGCAAGTCGCTGGTTCCACGCCCCCAGATCCATCACGACACCTGTTCACTTCCCGAGCCGCACAGTTGCACGCTGCGCGTCGGTCGTCGTCAGGTGAGGAGACCGAGCGCACCACCCCAGCGCGCACGCAGGGGAATGCGTCGCGACTCCCCGCGCGAGCGCGGTGTTCTCTCGGATGTCCCTGAACTTACTCATCATCATCCTTCTGGAACTTCAGGAGAGATCGGAGTACATGGGCTGCTGGGGGGCGGCGCGCTGGAGAGGAACACGAGCCCCGTGGGTGACCGGACGGACGGTTGTGTGCCGCTCGATCTCATCGAGGACGTCATCGGAGATAATCCGATTTCGTAACCACCGCTCGCGCCACCACGCGCCGATCGCCGCCGTCGCCGCCACGCCCTCGTTGACCGGTACTATGTACTCGGGCCGCTTGGCGGCGCCGATGAGGTAGTCGTCGAGGTTCTTAATAAGGCTCACCGCGTACACAACGCGCGGACGGTGGTGGCGGAGGAGCATCCCCGACGGCAGGTTCAGCAGATCGAGTGCTTGTCTTACCTTGCGCAGCTTGGGGCTCACGCCCTCACCGAAAATGCTGTTCACACGCTGCGCGTCGGACTGCTGCACAAGGTCGACAAGCGCGTCGACCGTCTCCTCGGAGTATTGCGACGTGCCAAACGCCTCCGATCGACCCAACTCAGCGTATCGGATGACGTCCTCCGCATTGCCCCCGAGACGCTCCGCCGGGATCTTGATGCGGTTGTACTGGCTCGACCCCACGCCGTAGAGCGACGTCGTACCGAGGAGCACAAGCTTCGAAGCACGCACGATGGGTCGCCCAGCCATCGAGGACGCGATCTCACTCTCCGCCTGTGCGTACCGTCGACGGTACTGATGCACGACCTCTGGGCTCGCCGCCATCATGGCAGCGAGCTTGCCGCCAAGGAGCGCGTTGTAGGGCTGCACCGCGCCGCACACCGAGATGTCTGCGACCGCGATGCCGACCCGGTCAGCCTTCGCCTTCTTGAGCACCCTGCGGATCGCGTCGCTGCCATACCCGGTCTTCGCGAGCGTGGCGAGCTTCTCCGCCGTCGGCTTGCCGCCGAATGCCTCGTCGAGAACCGCGCGCGCGCGGAGGTACGTTGAGAGGGCGAGCGCGCGCTTGCTGCGGAACAGGTGCGTCCTAGCCTTCGCGATCCAGTACTCGTCGCCATGGAAATCTGAGCGCTTCTGCTTGTGGTCACGCGAGCGCGCGAAGCGGTGGTGCTTCTTGCGCGCCTCGGCGCTCTCTTTCAACAGTCGTTCGATCACTGCCAACGAGGGTGTCTTGAGATCGCGCGTCGAGAGGATGCCGTCCTCGATCAGGTCCGCCACGTAGATTTCGTCGATGGCGGCGTCGAGCGTGTCGACGAGCCACTTAGCGAGTTCTCGCGTCGGCGCGGTCCGCACGCGATCAAGGAAGGTCTCCGGGTGCCACCCGATCCACGAATCGCGCTCGCGGATCTGCATGATCGGGCTGCTCAGCGCGCCGATACCCATCACCGGGTGGTTGGCAGCGGCGCGGTCGCGCACGAGGAAGACCATCGTCCGGCCCGGCACGCTCGTGTACTGGTTCGTCCACGTGTGGCGGAAGTAGCGCCACACGTCCATCAGGCGCAGCCCTGTGAACTCACACGCGGTGTTCTCAGCGGTGACGAACTGTAGGTAGGGATCGACGAGTTTCGACAGCGCGTCGGCCCAACCGTTGTTGAGGTGCGTCCGGGCCTCCCGAAGGCCCTCCGCAAGATCTCGCCCGTCGCGCATGAGCGAGTAGATCGAGACGTACCTCCCATCGTGGAGACGCTGACGTTCCATCGAGTCCAGGAACCGCTGCACCGACGGCTGGCGGAGTTGTGCGTTGCGCTTGACCAACTCCTGCCGACGAATGCGTGCCTTCTCGGCGAGCGGGTCGGTGACGGGGTCAGGCGGCTTGACCTCGACGCGCTCGCTGCGCACGCGGACCGTCCAGCCCTGCGTCGCGAGGTCGGTCATGACGAGCCCCGCCGCGAGCAGCGCCTGTCGATCACTGCGACGACACGCCGTGACTTCAGCGACGAACGCGCCGCGCGCCTTCTCGATCGCCTCCTCGGTGCGCTCCCGCCGGCACACCTTCGCCAGCGCGCGCGCGTGCTCCACGAAGGCGTTCTGCGACGCCTTGCTCGGGAGCGGTGGCTCCAGCGTGGTCCACGTGTTACCGGGCACGTTGGTCATTTGTCGTTCAGGAAGGCAGCCAAGGTGTTACTCCACTCGAGCCGATGCTTTGCGAGCGCCGGGACCTTCCCGCGCGCGGCCGCTTCGCTCCGCGCCGCCGCGAGGAGGAGCAGTTCGAGTTTGGCGCGGAGTTGCGGATCGCGAGGGGCCTCGCCCTCAGAGAGCGGCTTGTAGATCTCGCGGTAGAAGGGGTGATCAGGGTTCAATACGAGCACAAGCCTGTCCCCGTCGTGCGCGAGGGTGAAGAACGACGTGTCCTTCACCGAGTGCTCGATGATGCTGTAGCGGTCCGCCTCGTTAGGGCGATCCCGTAGCGTCGGGTGACTCTCCTCCAATTCACGCATCAGCGCCCGCGCTGTCGGATCAACACTGCGCGGGAGGGGGCGTAGGAGGTGGTCCCGCTCATTGGCGATGCGCTCCGCTTCGGAGAAGCGCTCGCGCGCCTTCACGGCTGTGTGAGCCTTGCGTGCGCGGCCATTGAGGGCACGCGCGGTCGCCTCGAGATCCGGCGAGAGTGCCTCGATGAGGTGCGCCTGGGGGCGAGCCTGTTGCTTCGTGTGTGTAATGCCAAAGGCTTCGTCGAGGATCGGATCGAACTGGATCTCGCAGCGCCACCAGTCGTCGTAGTTCTCTCGGTGTTTGCTGCCCATGAAGAACCAGCCGTAGTCTACCTCTCGTCCTCCACGGACGATTGAGACGCCGGCACCCTTCGAGAGGCCGATTCGGCGCTTCTCGTCGTTCGAAAGTTTGTGCCACGCGTGGACCGGCAGTTCCGTGAACCGCACGCTCACCCAACCAGTTTTTCGCGAATCGAGCGGATCGGCGCGGACTTCGAAGCGCATCTCCTCACCGAAAAGTTGGGCACCAGAAATCTCTGCTTTCGGGTGTAGGTAAAGCGGATCGAAGGCGTCGAGTGTATCGCCGTTGATGGTTATACGGAGTCCCTTCCAGATGAAGTGCCTAAAACGTCGACCGAGTTCGACCTCAAGCTTGCGCACGATGGTAGAGACGCGGCGATTGTCGAGCCTATCGCACTGCGACCAGCAAACGAGGGTTCCCGAGTTCCCTGCGCACTCACTTGGCGACACCTTCACCACCTTCGGCTCGGGCACCTCGATCATTTCGCAGCGCACGATCTCGTCGACGTCGAGGTATGACGAGTACACGGTCGGGGTGTCATGCCCACGCGCGCCCTTCGGCGACTGCCACGTAAAGACCGCGACACGCCGCGCTTGGCTCAGCGACGCATTGGGCAGGCCCATGCCGTACCGCCCAAGTCCTCGGCGGTCTCCGAATCGAGTGCTCCCGCCGAACCGGAGTGCCTGACGCAGTGTCGGCGGGTCCATCCCACAGCCATTGTCCAGTACCGAAACCTCTATCGCCTTCTCCTCGTCGTCGCTGGTCTTGGCCGCGACGGAGATCGCGATGCGTGTGGCACCCGCTTGGATAGAGTTGTCAACGAGTTCTGAGATCGCGCTCGCTGTACCCTTGTACCCAGAGTCTCGGGTCGCTTGGATGAACTTGTCGAGCGCGATGATCGAGCAATCGGCGCGTCGAACTGAGTGCACGGTCTTCGTCATAGCCCTACTCGCTGCAGCTTTAATCATGCGCCCCCCCTGCAGTTGTTCTTGTTTCGTCAGAAGGCTGAATTGCAATGCCACGCCGCTCACAGTGGCCCCGAATCAGAACTTCGACCATGTTCGTTATGGATCGATGTTCTTGTTCCGCCGCGATGCGAAGCGCTTCTTTCAATCCGGGATCGATCCGGAAAGTCAGCGTGGCGGTCTTGCCTGTAGCCATCAGCTTCTCCAGGAAGCACTGCAAATGTACTGCAATGTACAGTATTGCGCGTCGGTCTTACAACACAATGCCGTCAATGCGTGCTTTTTGCTGAGAGCAGACCGCCTCCGAACGTCCGAACGGGTGAGGCTATTTGCGGTAGCGCCAACCACCTCCCGCTCCGAGAGCGCCCGTCGACCACAGAAAATTCCGGTGCACCACCAGTTCCGATTGTTTGCGGCACACCCAAGCTTCACGCCGCAGCATCCCGCCATCCAGACGACTGTGGAACGGCGTGATGACACCCCTTGGCAACCCGACGACCGCCTGCCGCCGTGTGCCGGCCCTGGCCGTGGCGCTGACCATCGCGCTCGCCGGCGCATCGCCCGCATCGGCCGGCGGTGTCACCGCTGAGCACGAGCAACTGGCGGCGCTCACCCGCCAACTCGACCTGCTCGACCGCCTCGCCGAGCACGCCGCCCATACCGCTCCGCAGGAACGCGCCCGCTACCACTTCGACTACGCCCGACTGCGCGCGGACCTGATGCGCGTTCGCGCCGGCCTGCAGGACTACCTCGTGCCCCAGCGCGCCCAGCCGCGCGATCCCGTCCCGCTGGCCGGCGATTACGTCCGCCGCGACCGCACCGACGACGAGGAGCCGTCGCCATGACGCCCTCTGCCGATCAGGTCGCCGCCTTCCAGGCCAACGGCGGCTTTGCGCCTTCGGCCGTCTCTGCCGTGGTGCTGGGCTTCGTGTTCGCCGTGTTGCTGCTGTGGGGCGTGTGGGCCATGCGCACCGCCTACGTCGGCTGGGCCGAGCACCGCATCACCGAACGTCAGTTCCTCGCCGTCGTCGTGCGCTTCGTGGCGATGTACCTGGTGCTGACCTTCTTTCTCCTCTCCTGACCGTCACGAAGGGCCATACGCCATGAACACTCCAACGACATTCCATCGCATTCCGTCCCGCATCGCCGCTCCGCTGCTGCCGCTGGCGCTCGCGGGCCTGCCGCTGTCGGCCTTCGCGCAAGGCCTGCCGACCATGGAAGACCCATCGCGCGGCCAGGGCAGCGGCATCCTGCAGACCTTGCAGAACTACGGCTACGACATCGTGCTGCTGATCGCGCTGCTGGTGGTCGCCTCGATGTTCGTCGGAGTCTGCTATCACGCCTACACGCGCTACTCGGAGATCCACACCGGCCGCGCCACCTGGGGCCAGTTCGGCCTGACGGTCGCCGTGGGCGCGATCCTGCTGGTGGTCGGCATCTGGCTGCTCACCAAGGCCACCGGCGTGCTGTGAGGGCGGCAAGCGATGGCTGTCCCTGCGGAGACCCCGCGCGACACGCTGGTGACCTTCCTGCCGCACCGGCTGAACCGCCAGCCGGTGGTCGTGCGCGGGCTGACCGCCGACGAGTTGTGGATCTGCGCCGGCCTGTCGGCCGCCGCCGGATTCGCGCTCGGCCTGCCGCTGGCCTGGCTCACGCACAGCATCGCCATGGTGCCCACGCTGATCGTCGCCGGCATCGCGCTGGGCGTCTTCGTCGGCGGTGGTTTTCTGCGCGCGCAGAAGCGCGGCCGGCCCGACACCTGGCTGCACCGGCAGCTCCAGTGGCGGCTGGCATTGCGGCACCCGGCGCTGGCAGCGCTCCTGGGCGGCCAGCGCCTCATCACCCGCTCGGGCTACTGGACGACCCGGCGCAACACCGATCGAGGGGCGCCATGAGCCGTTTCAAGAACGAGGTTGCGCACCTGCAGGCGCACGTGAAGACGCTGCGTCTGGGGGCCGGCGCGTTGTTCGTGGTGGCGTTGCTGCTCGGCTTCGGTTGGTGGAGTGCGCCGAAGAGTCTGACCATCCATGTGCCGCCGGACCTGCGCTCGGGCAGCACGCGCAAGTGGTGGGACGTGCCGCCCGAGAGCGTGTACGCGTTTTCGTTCTACATCTGGCAGCAGGTACAGCGCTGGCCCACGAACGGCGAAGAAGACTATCCACGCAACCTGCGCGCGCTATCGGCCTACCTGACGCCGAGCTGCCGGGCCTTTCTGCAGCAGGACTACGAGTACCGGCGCGCCAGTGGCGAGCTGCGTCAGCGCGTGCGCGGCATCTACGAGATTCCCGGCCGCGGTTACGGCGACGATCCGGCCACGCGCGTCAAGGTGGTTTCCGACCGCGATTGGATCGTCACGCTCGACGTGAGCGCGGACGAATACTACGGCTCCGAGCAGGTCAAGCGCGCCCTGGTGCGCTACCCCATCAAGGTCGTCCGGCTGGACATCGACCCCGAGCGCAACCCCTTCGGCCTGGCGCTGGACTGCTACGCCGGCGCACCCCAGCGCATCGAACCGCCGCCGACCCAGGCCGGCGCGCCCGCCAACGCCTCCGGCCACCTGCAGGGAGACTCCCCATGAAGCCCATTGCCTTGTCGGCCCTGGCCGGCGTCCTGCTGATCCTCGGTTTCGTGCCGGCCAGCCAGGCCGTGGAAATCCTGCGCTGGGAGCGCCTGCCCCTGCCGGTGCCGCTGGTGGTCGGTCAGGAGCGCGTGGTCTTCATCGACCGCAATGTGCGTGTCGGCGTGCCGGCCAGCGTCGGCGATCACCTGCGCGTGCAGAGTGCGGGCGGCGCGATCTACCTGCGGGCGAGCGAGCCGATTCCGCCCACGCGGCTGCAACTGCAGGACGTGGAATCCGGCGCGCTGATCCTGCTCGACATCGCCGCCGAGCCGGCGAAGGACGGCCAGGCGCCGCTGGAGCCGGTGCGCATCGTGGAAGCGGAAGCCCCCGCGAAGCGCTACGGCGGCGGTGCAGCAAGCGGCGCGGACGAGCAGGCCGATGCGCCCGCAGACAAATCCGTTCCCCGGCGCGAAACGCCGGTATCGGTCGTGCTGACGCGCCATGCCGCGCAGAACCTGTACGCGCCGCTGCGCACCGTCGAGCCGGTCGCCGGCATCGGGCGCGCAAACCTGCGCCGCGACCTCGCGCTGGACACCTTGCTGCCGACGCTGCCGGTGCACGCGCGGGCATTGGCCGCGTGGCGCCTGGAAGACCAGTGGGTGACGGCCGTGCGACTCACCAACACCGCCGCGCGTTGGCTCGACCTCGACCCGCGCGCCTTGCAGGGGAACTTCGTGGCGGCGACCTTCCAGCATCCGAACCTGGGACCGGCCGGCACCGCGTCCGACACCACGGTGCTCTACCTGGTCACGCGCGGCCACGGCCTGGCCGAGTCGCTGCTGCCGGCGCTGAGCCCGATCGACGCCACCGTGAACCTGCCGCCGGCCGCCGCGGCGGGCTCGACCGGAGGAGCGCGCGATGAAGAGTAATCCGCTGCTCAAGTGGCTGCTGATCCCGATGGCGCTGCTGCTGGTGTTCGTCGGCATCAAACTGTTCTCCGGCGCCCCCGGCGGCCAACCCGCCCCCAAGGGCGCGGCCGGTACGCTCACGCCCGAGGAGATGAAAGCCCTGGGCATCGCCGGCGACACGCCGCGCGATACCGTCGCCACGCTGGTGGCCCAGGTGAAGCAATTGCGCACCGAGTTGCAGAGCGCGCTCGGCGACAACAAGCAGCACAAGGCCGAGAATGAGCGCCTGCGTGCGCGGGAAAGCGTGATCGACCAGCGCATCCAGAGCGCGCTGGAAGGCGAACGCAACCGCCTGGAGCAGGAGCGCAATCAGGTGGCCAGCGACAGGCAGCAGACCCAAGGGCTGCTGCAGGATCTGCAGCGGCAACTGGACGGCCTTTCCGGCAAGGGTGGCCCGTCCGACCTGCCCATCGGGCTGGGGCTGGAAGAGGGTGACGGCAAGCGCTTCAACCGCGGCACCAGTGGCACGCAGTGGGTCGAGCCCGACGATGCCAAGGTCGACGCCAAGAACGGCAGCAAGGAGCCGAGCTTTCCCCTGAGCTTCGGGCCGGCCCAGAAAAGCCTGTCGGCCGCAGCGGAATCCGTCGCCGACGTGGGCAGCCGCGCCGTGGGCGCCTCCACGAAGGCTGTCTACACCGTGCCGTCGAACTCGACGCTCATGGGGTCGATTGCCATGACGGCGCTGATCGGGCGCGTGCCGATCGATGGAACCGTCAACGACCCGTACCCGTTCAAGGTGCTGATCGGCCCGGACAACCTCACGGCCAACGGCATCGACATCCCCGACGTGGCCGGCGCCGTGGTCAGCGGCACGGCCTCGGGCGACTGGACGCTCTCGTGCGTGCGCGGGCAAATCCGCTCGGTCACGTTCGTGTTCCAGGACGGCACCATCCGCACGGTGCCGGAGGACAGCAGCAAGGGCGGTAGCAGCGGCGGCAACTCCGGTCACAACGGCGCCAGCATCCAGGGCGGCCTGGGCTGGATCAGCGACCCCTATGGCATTCCCTGCGTCAGCGGCGAGCGGCGCAGCAACGCCCAGCAGTACCTGGGCAGCCAGGCGCTCATCACCGCGGCCGGCGCCGGCGCGGCCTCGCTCATCAAGTCCGACAACGGCAGCGTGGCCGTGGTCGCCAACAACAACGGCTCGCTGGGCACCGTCGGCATCAGCGGCAATGAAGCGATGGGCCGCATCCTCGCGGGCGGCGTGCGCGACATGGCCGATTGGGTCAACAAGCTCTACGGCCAGGCCTTCGCGGCGGTCTACGTGCAGCCCGGCGCCAAGGTGGCCGTGCATCTGGAGCAACCGCTCGACATCGACTACGACGCCAAGGGGCGTCGGGTCCACCACCGCACCGGAGAAGCCCATGCCTCGGATCTGGATTGACGCGGCCGCCGTGCTGCTGGCGGCCACCCTGCTCGGCGGCTGCGCCACCAGCAAGGAGAAGCTGCTGCCACACGGCGACAGCACCATGCTCGACATCTGGAATCTGGAGACCGGCGGCGGCGCGGGCGGCGGCCAGGCCGCGCGGCAACTGCTCGACGCGCGCCAGGGCCTGCGCCGGCCGCTGACCGAGGCCGATGTGCAGGCGGCGCCCGGCGTGCAGGCGCGCTACACCCGTACCGCGCAGAACGAGATCTACCGCCAGTTCCACCGCCTGCCGAACCCCGACCTGGTGATGTACGTGTTCCCGCACCTGGCGGGCACCGACCCGGTGCCGGTGCCCGGCTACAGCACGGTGTTCCCGCTCTACCAGCGCGTGCAGTACGCGATGCCGGGCGAGCGCGTGGAGGACTACTGATGGCCTGGTCGCTGCCGTGGTCACGCAAGCCCGACGCATCGCCTGCTGACGCCGCGGATGCGGCCGATGATGCTTGGGCACAGCACGTAACGGCGCTGGCGGCACAGGGTGTCGCCGAGCCGGGCAGCGCGCTCGGCCGGGGCCGGCGCAGGCCGGCCACCCAGGCCGACCACGATGCGCTCTATGGCGTCGCGCCGTCGTTCGCGGACTTGCTGCCCTGGGTCGAGTACCTGCCCGACACGAAGTGCATGTTGCTGGAAGACGGCCAGTCGGTGGCGGCCTTCTTCGAGCTGGCGCCAGTCGGTACCGAGGGCCGCGAGATGGCCTGGCTATGGCAGGCGCGCGATGCGCTGGAGAACGCCCTGCAGGACTCCTTCGACGAGTTGGACGACAACCCCTGGGTGGTGCAGCTCTACGCCCAGGACGAGGCCGACTGGGACAACTATCTGCGCTCCCTGGCGAACTACCTGCAGCCACGTGCGCAGGGCAGCGCGTTCAGCGACTTCTACCTGCGCTTCTTCGCCCATCACCTGCGGGCCATCGCCAAGCCGGGGGGCCTGTTCGAGGACACCACGGTGACGCGCCTGCCGTGGCGCGGCCAGGTCCGGCGCGTGCGCATGGTGGTCTACCGCCGCACGTCCGCGACCCCGGCCTCGCGGCGCGGCCAGACGCCCGAGCAGGCGCTGACCACGATCTGCGACCGCCTCGCCGGCGGGCTGGCGAATGCCGGCGTGAAAGCCCGACGGCTCGGCGCGGCGGACATTCACGCCTGGCTGCTGCGCTGGTTCAACCCGAATCCGACTTTGCTCGGCGCCACTGCCGAAGACCGGGAACGCTTCTACGCGCTGACCCGCTACCCGGAAGAGCGGGAGGAGGGTGAGATCGAACTCGCCAGCGGCACCGACTTCGCGCAGCGCCTGTTCTTCGGCCAGCCACGTTCGGACGTGCCCAACGGCCGGTGGTTCTTCGACGGCATGCCGCATCGGGTGATCGTGATGGATCGCCTGCGCACGCCACCCGTGACGGGCCATCTGACGGGCGAGACGCGCAAAGGCGGCGATGCCATGAACGCGCTGTTCGACCAGATGCCCGAGGACACGGTGATGTGCCTGACGCTGGTCGCCACACCCCAGGACGTGCTGGAGGCGCACCTCAACCACCTCGCCAGGAAGGCCGTCGGCGAAACCCTGGCCTCGGAGCAGACCCGGCAAGACGTGCAGCAGGCGCGCGGCCTGATCGGCAGCGCGCACAAGCTCTACCGCGGTGCGCTGGCGTTCTACCTGCGCGGCTGCGACCTGGCCCAGCTCGATGCGCGCGGCCTGCAGCTCGTCAACGTGATGCTCAACGCCGGCCTGCAACCGGTGCGCGAAGAGGACGAGGTGGCGCCGCTGAACAGCTATCTGCGCTGGCTGCCGTGCGTGTTCGATCCGGCTGCCGACAAGCGCCAGTGGTACACCCAGCTCGTGTTCGCGCAACACGCGGCGAACCTGGCGCCGGTCTGGGGCCGCAGCCAGGGCACGGGGCATCCGGGCATCACGTTCTTCAACCGCGGCGGCGGCCCGATCACCTTCGATCCGTTGAACCGCCTCGACCGGCAGATGAACGCGCATCTGTTCCTCTTCGGCCCCACGGGTTCGGGCAAGAGCGCGACGCTCAACAACATCCTGAATCAGGTGACGGCGATCTATCGGCCGCGCCTGTTCATCGTCGAGGCGGGCAACAGCTTCGGCCTGTTTGGCGACTTCGCGGCACGATTGGGTCTCACCGTGCATCGGGTGAAACTTGCGCCCGGCGCGGGCGTCAGTCTGGCTCCGTTCGCCGACGCCTGGCGCTTGGTCGATACGCCGAGCCAGGTACAGACGCTGGACGCCGATGCGCTCGACGAAGACCAGACCGATGCCGGCATGGCCGTGGAAGGTGACGAGCAGCGCGACGTGCTCGGGGAGCTGGAGATCACTGCACGACTGATGATCACCGGCGGCGAGGACAAGGAAGAAGCGCGCATGACGCGCGCCGACCGCAGCCTGATCCGCCAGTGCATTCTCGATGCGGCCCTGCTTTGCGTGGCGGACAGACGCACGGTGCTCACGCGCGATGTGCGCGACGCGCTGCGCGAGCGCGCCCGCGACGCCACGCTGCCGGAGATGCGGCGCGCACGGCTGCTGGAGATGGCCGACGCCATGGATATGTTCTGCCAGGGCGTGGACGGCGAGATGTTCGACCGGTCCGGCACGCTGTGGCCCGAGGCGGACATCACCATCGTGGACCTGGCCACCTTCGCGCGCGAGGGCTACAACGCCCAACTCTCGATTGCCTACATCTCGCTCATCAACACCGTCAACAACATCGCCGAGCGCGACCAGTTCCTGGGCCGTCCGATCATCAACGTGACGGACGAAGGCCACATCATCACGAAGAACCCGCTGCTCGCGCCCTACGTGGTCAAGATCACCAAGATGTGGCGCAAACTCGGCGCCTGGTTCTGGCTCGCCACGCAGAACCTGGACGACCTGCCGAAGGCGGCCGAGCCCATGCTCAACATGATCGAGTGGTGGATCTGCCTGTCGATGCCGCCCGATGAAGTCGAGAAGATCGCGCGCTTCCGCGAACTCAACGCGTCGCAGAAGGCGCTGATGCTCTCGGCCCGCAAGGAGGCCGGCAAGTTCAGCGAGGGCGTCATCCTGTCCAAGTCGATGGAGGTGCTGTTCCGGGCCGTGCCGCCCAGCCTCTACCTGGCGATGGCGATGACCGAGCCCGAGGAGAAGGCCGAACGCTTCCAGTTGATGCAGCAGCACGGCATCAGCGAGCTGGATGCCGCCTTCCGCGTGGCCGAGAAGATCGACCGTGCGCGGGGTATCGAACCTCTGGCGTTGGACACGTTAGCCTGACGGGAGCGACACGATGCGCATGCCTTCATTCGCCCGCCGTCATCCCTGGATCGGTCTGCTGATCGTGGCGACGATTGGGGTTGGCTCGTGGATGCTGCTGCGCGCGCCGCAACCGGCAACCGAGTCCATGCCCCTGGCCGCCGCCCGGTCCGAAGCGTCGAAACCGGCCGGCCCGCCCTGGCTGTATGGCCGTGCCGATGCGCGCTTCACGGTGGTCGGGTACGCCGACCTGGAGTGTCCGTACTGCCGGGCCTACTTCCCCGCGCTCAAGGGCTGGATCGACGCCCATCCCGAGGTGAACTGGCAGTGGCACCACCTGCCGCTGTCCATGCACGAGCCGGCCGCGACTGCCGGGGCACGCCTGGCCGAGTGCGCGGGCGAGACGGGCGGACATGCCACCTTCTGGCAGGCCGTGGCGTGGCTCTACGCGCACACCCGTGGCGACGGCCAGGGCCTGCCGGAGGGCCTGCGCTATCCCGACCTCACGCCAGCCATGCAGGGTTGTCTCGACAGCGATCGCCCCGATGCCGTCATCCGTGCCCAGGCGGCGGAAGCGGCACAGCAGGGCATCGCGGCCACGCCGGCCCTGCAACTGCGCGACCGCGAGTCCGGCAAGACCCTCCTGCTGCACGGTCCCGTCGAAGGCGATGCCTTGCTGTCGGCCATCGACCTGCTCGCCGTCGGCAGCACGACCGCAGCCGAACCCGCCCATTCCCCAGACATGCCCGCCGGCGTTGCCGGTGACATGCCCAGGTAGCCATCGATCTTCAAGGCTGCGGCGCGGCTCGTCCGCGTTGATCGAAACCCGTTCGCATCGCATCCCTTGACGCGAACAGCCATCGCATCCGCGGTGGTGGATGCCCGCTCGTCACCTGTTCCATCCCCATCGTCCCCAGGAGGGTTTGCCCTCCAGGGGCAGGCGCCCTCCGATCTCATCCATTGGAGGTTCGCCATGTCTCTCGTCATCGCCGACTACCGCCCGGAGTCGCTCACCCTGATCGCCGCCCAGCACGAAGACTGGATCATCCGGCAGGCCATCACCCTGCTGGAGAACCGCGTGTTCAAGGCCGGTCCGGCGCTGGGTAGTCCCGCCGCCGTGCGCGACTACCTGCGCCTGAAACTGGTCGCGGAGCCAAACGAAATCTTCGCCGTCGTGTTTCTCGACAACCAGCACCAGGTGCTCGCCTTTGAGCCGCTGTTCCGGGGCACGGTCGACCAGACTTCGGTGTATCCGAGGGTGGTGGTCCAGCGTGCGCTGGCGCTCAACGCTTCGGCGCTGATCCTGGCGCATCAGCATCCCTCGGGGAACACCGAGCCCTCGGCCGCTGATCGTGCGATCACCGAGCGGTTGAAGAGCGCCCTGGCCACCGTCGATGCCCGGGTGCTGGACCACTTCATCGTCGGCAAGGGCAGTCCGTACTCGTTCGCAGAAGCCGGCTTGTTGTAGCGCACTCAATTCATCACCACGGGAGCCCTTGGCTCCCGTTTCTTTTCGCCGGTCCGCAGGGAATCGGGGCTGACCGGTTTCGGTTTCTTTGTCGTTCCCTGATCTGCATTTGCGCTCGACTACGAGCCTGCATCGACTCCTCGGAGACGCGACATGCCGGCTCATTTCCTCAACCTTCCTGCCGTCTCGCGGCGCTCCCTGGCCGCCAGGCTGGCCGCTGGACTGTGCGCCGCGCTGCTCGCGCCCATCGCGGCGGCCGCCGATGTGCTCGTCGTCACCGACAGCCGTCATCCGGTGCAGGCCCCGGCCGGCGTGCGGGTCATCGAGCTGGACCAGGCCACGCGCATCGAGGTCGAACTCGCCGCGCACCTGCCGGCCGACCCGCGACAGGCCGCGGCCCTGGTGCGGCAGGGGTTGCATGACGGCGGCGAGGCCCTGCAGCGCCGCATCGGCCATGCCTACCAAGGTGTCGCGGATGCCTGGGGGCTGGGCATCGCCAAGATTCCCGCCGTGGTGGTCGATCGACGCTACGTGGTCTACGGCGAGCCCGACGTGCCCCGCGCCGTCGCGCGCATCAACGCCTACCGGAGCACGCAGCCATGAGCCTCCTGCTGGCATCCCGGCGCCTGCGAGCCACCGCCGCCGCGCTGCTGCTGAGCGCGGCCACGTCGACGTTCGCCCTGGACACCGCCACCATCGTCTCGTCGGCGCTGTCCCCCGACTGCCTCGAATATCGCGTGGTCGGAATCTGCTACTGGCTGTACTGCACGCCATTCGGCTGCTCGGTTCGCACCTCCGTCAAGGTGCGCCACTACGTCCCCGATGCAGTGGTGTCGAGCTACTCGAACACCGGCGAAAACCCGTGGCAGGAAGTCAGGGCGATGAGCATGCCCAACCCGAGCGCCAAGGCTGGCGGTGACGGCACGACCAACCACGACAACGAGAACAACCTCGCCAAGTTCAAGAACGCCGATGTCATCGGCCATCCGGCCGGGATGGTGTTCAGCCAGTTCGCCAGCGCCTCCGGCTACACCTGCGAAGGCGCGGGCACGGCCTTCATGCCGTATCTGCTGAGCACGCTCGACACGATCGCCTGGCGCTACAACATCCCGGAAGCGCTCTACCCCGAAGCGCTCATCCCCGGCCGGCGCGAAATCGGTACGCGCACCGGCCTGAACCTCTGGGGCAACGTGTATCCCCGCGGTGGCTTCCTACACCAGACCGACGACCACAAGAGCGGCGCCGTGGTCGCGCAGCGCGCGGGCGACATCGTGACGCGCCGCAACCAGATTCACGTGTATCAGCCCCTGCTGGCCAACGCCCGCGACGGCTACTGGCCGGCCGGCGCGCTGATGGAGACCGACGCCTCGACGGGCAAGTGGCAGGAGCTGACGCCCACGCTCTCGAACAGTTGCGTGGTCTTCCCGCACAGCCGCACCCGCGTGCAGGCCCAGCAGGGCGACTACGCCTGGGCCTTGTGGCGGCCGTACTCCTGCTGCCGGCGCCGTGGCCAGGTCTTCCTCGGCAGCGTCGATTTCATGTGAGGAACCCACGATGAACGCCTCCCTCCCTGACTTCCTGCGTCGCGCGAAGTCGCACCTGCGGGCCACGCTGCTCGTGGCGGCCATCACGCTGGTCGTCGGCGTCGCCTGGGCGCAGACCCGCATCGACCCCAATGGCGTGAACGTCAGCGGCAGCGTGATCGGCGACGACGTGCTCTACAGCATCGGCGGCGGCCGGGCCGTGTCGATGGGTGGTGCCGGCAACATGCAGAGCATCGGCGTCGGCGTCGGCTGGAACAGCAACCTGATCTGCGGCGACATGAGCATCACCACGACGCTGCAGAACCAGCTCAACGGCATCACCAACGGCTTCCAGACGATCATGAGCAACGTGATCCAGAACGCCACCAGCGCCGTGGCCTCGCTGCCGGCCCTGATCATCCAGCGCGCCGACCCGGGTCTGTACAACCTGCTCACCAACGGCATCCTGCAGGCGCGCCTGGATTTCGACCGCTCGAAGATGACCTGCCGCGCCATCGCCAATCGCATGGCGGACATGGCCGGCGGCCAGGCCGGCTGGGACCAGCTCGCCGAAGGGATGGCGCTGCGGGATGCGGTCAGCAGCACCGATGCCGTCGCCGCCATCGAGCAGGCCGAGTCCAACAAGGGAAACAACGGCGTGCCATGGGTCGGCGGCGGCAACGCGGGCGGCTCCGGTCAGAGTTCGATCAAGGTGGTCGGCGACGTGACGCGCGCGGGCTACAACCTGCTCAACGGGCGCAGCGCCACCGATAGCTCGTCGATCGCGCGCAGCGCCTGCGGCAACCGCCTGACCTGCCAAACCTGGTTCTCGCCCCAGGCGGCCGCGGACTGGGCGACCCGCGTGTTGGGCGAACGCGAGCAGCGCACCTGCGAAAACTGCACGAAGACCCAGACCACGCCTGGCGTCGGGCTGACGCCAATGATCCAGGAAGAGTACGAGACCAAGCTGCAGGCGCTGCAGGAACTGGTGACGGGCGCCCGGCCGACGACGCTGGCCAATCTCGACGCAGCCGGCAGCAGCTCGCTGCCGATCACCCGCGGCGTGATCGAGGCCCTGCGTGACGAGCCCGACCAGGACGTGCTGGGCCGGCGCCTCGCGTCCGAGGCGGCGCTGTCCAGCGTGCTGGAGAAGGCCCTGCTGCTGCAACGCACGTTGCTGACCGGCAAGAAGGAGCCGAACGTCGCCGCCAACGAGCTGGCCGTGCAGGCGGTCGGCCAGGAGAACAGCGCACTGGAGCAGGAGATCAACAACCTCAAGACCGAGCTGGAGCTGCGGCGCACGCTGGCCGGCAACTCGGCGATGGCGATCATCCAGCGCCACAGCACCCGCGCTGCCGGTTCGCGCGGCGTCTTCGAGGGCGACACCACGCGCGACCGTCTGCGGGAAGTCCAGAAGCCGCGGAGCGGTACGCCATGAGCCGGCTGGCCTGGCTGCGGCTGCCATGGCTGTTCAACCGCCGCATCGGCTTGGCGCTGCTGTGGACCTTGCTGGTGGTCGCCGCCGCGGTGGCGGTGAACATCACTGGCATCCACGTGGTCGGCGGCGTCGAGGGCTGGCAGCACTGGCTGAAGGCGCACGCCGGCCACTTCTTCGTGTGGCGTCTGTGCCTCTACGGAGCGACGGCTTACGGCTGGTGGTGGATGCGTCGGCGCCTGTTGCGGCGGGAGCCGTCCCGCGAGACGCATCAGCGCCTGCTGTGCACGGAGATCGCGGCCGTGATCGCCGTGGTCGCGCTGGAAGCCAGCCAATTGTTGCAGCACGGCTGAGACCGGGAGGCAGGCATGACGCTCTACACCACGGACTACCTGGAGTATTACCTGACCCTGGTGGCTTGGGTGGTCAACAACGGCATCTGGAGCATCCTCGTGGCCAGCGGGGTGTTCGCGCTGCCGTTCGTGGCCATCGTGATCCAGGAATGGCTCAAGGCCCGCGGCGAAGGTGCGGACGAGGGCAACAAGGGCGTGCTGTCGTCGATGCGCATCGAGAACCGGGTGTGGGTGGCGATCGTGGTCATCATGTTCGCCGGCATCCCGTTCATCCCGGTGGATCTCGCCACGATCAAGTTCGACACCACGCGCTCCGCGCAATGCCAGGTCAACGTCCCACTGCCCAACGACACGGGCTGGTCCAACGTCTACACGGCGCTAAACGACCAGAGCGCGCTGGTGCCGGTGTGGTGGTTCTTCATGCACGCGCTGTCGAAAGCCGTGACGGGCTCCGCGGTGGCAGCGATTCCCTGCGGCACGGACCTGCGTCAGATTCGCATGGATGTGGATGCCACGCGCATCGACGATCCGGTGCTGGCACAGGAGGTCGCCGACTTCACGCACGACTGCTACGGGCCGTCGCGCGCCAAGCTGTTCATGAACCGGCCGACGCTCTCCGACGAGCAGATGAACGACGTCACCTGGATCGGGTCGAGTTACTTCCTCGACACGCCCGGCTTCTATGACACCTATCGCGCCAAGACCCCACGCACGGCCTGGCCCTACGACGCGACCCGCGATGCAGGGCTGGCACAGGTGGACAGCGGCGGCGGCTATCCGTCCTGCCGGCAGTGGTGGGCCGATGGCGGCCAGGGACTGCGCAGCCGGCTGCTGGCACAGGTCGACCCGGACCTGCTGACCCGCATCGGGCGCTGGGTGGGCTTCCTGTCGCAGAGCGAGGTCAATGACTCAGTGATCCGCGCCGTCGTCTCACCGCGGCAGCAGAAGATGAACCAGGGCGCCGTCTACACCGACTACGGCGGCCAGATCGACAAGACGCTGCCGAACATCGTCACGCGCGGCGCGAGCGACCTGGGGCTGACCGTCGGCTCGCTGGGCTTCTTTCCGGCGATGGACGTGGTGCGCCAGGCGCTGCCGATGGTGCTGGCGATGCTCAAGATGGCGCTAGTCATCTGCATCCCGCTGGTGCTGCTGATCGGCACCTACGACCTGAAGACGGTGGTGACGGTGAGCTGCGTCCAGTTCGCGCTGTTCTTCGTGGACTTCTGGTTCCAGCTCGCACGCTGGATCGACAGCACGATCCTGGATGCGCTCTACGGTTGGGGGTTTGGCGCGGACAGGCCGCACACGAACTTCGATCCGCTGATCGGCTTGAACAACGCCTTTGGCGACATGCTGCTCAACTTCGTCATGGCGATGATGTTCATCGTGCTGCCGACGTTTTGGGTGATGGCATTGGCTTGGGCAGGCGTGCGCACGGGAAATATCGTGCAGGGGTTGTCCACCGCCACCTCGGACGCCAAAGGCGCTGGGGGGCGTGGCGCTGGCATGGCAATGAGCGCCGTATCGAAGAAGTGACCGCCGTTCAGTCGTCGTCGGTCACATGCGGGTCGATGCGCCAATCGCTCTTGTCATAAAGCCCGAAGCCGTTGGGGCCTTCCCTCCACTCGGGTTGCGGTTCCTTTTGATCAGGGTCGTCGTGCTGCACGAGCCATGCAGCAGTTACCGCAAAGGCAAGCAGCAGGGCCAGCCAGAACGCGGAGTAGAGCAGCGCACCGAGCACGGCGAGCTTGACGATCCAGAGCACCGCCGTCGCCGCGCCCGCGGGCACCCCGCGCGTCACCAGCCAGCCGGCGACACGCTGCTCGCGGCGCACGTATCCACGCCAGGCACGGCCAGCCCCCCGGCCCAGCCGGTGGCTCCAGCTCCCGTTGTGCGTGTTGGTGGTCATGCTCATGTGCCTCGGCTTCAGTGGTACCTCACCTCATGGAGCGGCCGGTCGTGGCCTGCCCTCCAGCATAGACCGCGATCAGGAGGGCGGGTTGCGGCTGGCAGAGCCGGTCGGCCTGGGTCGCAGGTCGATTAGATTCTGCGATGGAAATCAAACGTTATGCTACTTTCCCTGCACGTTCTTGCGATAGTTCTAGGGATTGATTGGATTCCGTGCTATTTTTATAGCATGGATGGAAATTCTAGGCACCAGGTAATCAAGCGGCTGCAGGCGGGACTCCCCCGCGGGGCGCCGTTCGACCTTGCCACCCTGAGCCAGTTCGGGGTATCGCCCCAGCTCGCCGCCCACTATGCCGACGGCGGGTGGCTCGTGCGCCTGGCCCATGGCGTCTATGCCTTCCCGAACGATGAGTTCGGGGTCTACGGTGCGCTGAAGTTCCTGCAACAGCGCGCGCCCGGCCTGCACGTCGGCGGCAAGAGCGCCCTGGCCCTGCAGGGCGTGCGGCACAACCTGGGCAGCCGGGAGGCGCTGGTGCTGTGGGGCGACGGTCGCTTCGCGTTGCCGGCCTGGTTCACTTCGCGCTTTCCGGCCCGCTACGTCCACGCCCGCCTGTTCGACTGGCCGGATACGGTGTTGGCCGGCAAGACCCTGACCACGCCGCCTGGCCTGCCCGAGGATCTGCGGGTGGCTGCCTCCGAGCGTGCCGTTCTGGAGTTGCTGTACGAAGCCGGCGTCAAGCAGAGCCTCGAAGAGGCCCGCAACATCTTTGATGGACTGCGTTCCCCCCGCAAGGATTTGCTCGGACAACTGCTGTCCTGCTGCACCAGCGTGAAGGCCGTGCGCCTGTTCCTCACCTGGGCGCGCGAGACCAGCCTCGTGGATGTCGATGCCCTGCTGGAGCAGTACCCGGTTCGCACCGGCAGCAACACGCGCTGGATGAGCCGGCTCGATGACGGAACCCTGCTGAGCCTGAAACCTCATGGATAAGACCTACGCGGACACCGTTCGCCTGCTGCTGGCCGTCGCGCCCGACGTGTTCGCCAACGACATCTTCGCCATGAAGGGCGGCACGGCCATCAACCTCTTCGTGCGGGACATGCCGCGCCTGTCGGTGGACATCGACGTGGTGTACCTCCCATGGCAGACGCCGCGCGACGAAGCGCTGCAAGCCATCAACCAGGAGCTGGCCGCCATCGCCACGCGCGTTGCACCACTGGGCGTGCAGACACGCCTGGTTCGCGCCAAGGACCTGGGGGACACCAAGCTGATCGTCGAGAACGACGCCAACCAGGTGAAGATCGAGGTCAACGTCGTGTTCCGAGGCAGCGTGCTGCCCGTCGAGCGGCGGCCGCTGAGCGCCAAGACCAGCGATCTGTTCGGCGTCGAGTTCGAGCTGCCGGTTCTGGCACCGGACGAGCTGTACGCCAGCAAGCTGGTGGCCGCGCTGGATCGGCAGCACCCCCGCGACCTGTTCGACGTGTGGCAGCTCTACGAATCGGGCGACATCAGCGACGGCATGGTCGAGTGCTTCGTGATCTATCTGGCGGGCCACAACCGGCCGCCCCACGAAGTGCTGTTCGGCAACGACAAGGACATCGCCGGCGAGTACGAGCGGGCCTTTGTCGGCATGACCGAAGTGGACTGCTCCCTGGAGACACTGCTCGAAGCTCGCGCCAGGGTGCGGCGCGAGCTGCCACAGCGACTGAGCACCGCTCACAAGCAGTTTCTGAGCGGGCTGGTGCGCGCAGAACCGGACTGGTCGCTGGTGCAATGCCAACACGCCGCTCAACTGCCGGCACTGCGCTGGAAGCTCGCCAATCTCGAAACCTTCCGCAAGCGCCGTCCCGACGACTTCGCAGCGCAATCCGCCGCCCTCGACACCGGCTTGGGCCAGAGCTGACGAACGTCCCGCAGCGCCCCACTTGCCGGGATTGCCCCATGCCGCATTCATCGTGGCACCCGCGAAGCAGCGGCCCTATACCCAAAGGCTTCCGACAAAGGCCAAAGGGCTGGGAAGGGGCAAAGGAAGGGTGCCAAGGGGAAAGGCCCTATCCTGAAAAGGCCAAAAGGCGCCCCGAGCAGCCCGTCATCCGGGGTTCGCCATGCTCTCGCTGTTCCAGCGCAAACGGGTGCCACCCACCGCCGGCACGCCGCCCACCTCCGCCATCGAAACTCCGAAAGGGTCGATGCGGCCGGAGTCGGCCGCATCGCTGCTGGCCACGCCGCGCCGGCAGAAACTGCTGGAACACATCTGGCAGCGCACATCGCTCTCGCGCCGGCAGTTCGCCACGCTCTACCTCGCCCCACTGGAGCGCTACGCCGAGCTGGTCCAGCAGTTCCCGGCCTCCGAGAACCACCACCACGCCTATCCGGGCGGCATGCTGGACCACGGCCTGGAGATCGTCGCCTATGCGCTGAAGCTGCGGCAGTCATACCTGCTGCCTGCGGGCGTCACGCCGGAGGCACAGGCGGCCCAGGCCGAAGCCTGGACCGCAGGCACGGCCTACGCGGCCCTGCTGCACGACATCGGCAAGATTGCGGTCGATCTGCACGTCGAGCATGCCGACGGCAGCGTTTGGCATCCCTGGCACGGCCCGCTGCGAAAGCCCTACCGCTTCCGTTACCGAAAGGAGCGTGAGTACCGCCTGCACAGCGCCGCCACCGGGCTGCTCTACGCGCGCCTTCTCGATCGGGACATCTTCGACTGGCTCAGCGGCTATCCCGACCTCTGGGCCGCGCTGCTGTACGTGCTGGCCGGCCAGTACGAGCACGCCGGCACGCTCGGCGAGCTGGTCGTGCAGGCCGACCAGGCATCGGTCGCCCAGGAACTCGGCGGCGATCCCAGCAAGGCGCTGGTGGCGCCCAAGCATGCTCTGCAACGCAAATTGCTCGACGGCTTGCGCTACCTGCTCAAGGAAGCGTTCAAGCTGAACCAGGCCGGCCCGGCGGACGGTTGGCTGACCCAAGACGCCTTGTGGCTGGTGAGCAAGACCGTCTCCGACAAGCTGCGCGCACATCTGCTGTCACAGGGCATCGACGGCATCCCGGCCAGCAATACGGCGGTGTTCAACGTGCTGCAGGATCACGGCATCGTGCAACCGACGCCGGATGGCAAGGCGATCTGGAAGGCTACCGTCACCAGCGACGCGGGCTGGTCGCACGCATTCACCTTCCTGAAACTCTCGCCAGCGATGATCTGGGATGCCGCCGACCGGCCGGCGCCGATCGCAGGCCGTGTGCAGGTCGAAGAGGAACAAGCCGAGCCGACGCCACAGGCGCCGGCGGTGCCCGATGGGCCGCGCGCGGAAGGCATCGAAGCTGCATCCGCGAGCACGACGCCGATCGCATCCGCAGCCATGGACACCGGCGTGGCCGCGCTGCTCGTCCTGCTGGGCGACACCGCTCCACCCACGGCACCGGAGATCCCGAGTTCCCCTGTTGCCGAGCCCGAGCCGGCCCCTTCGACCGTGCCCCCGCCGCAGATGGGCCTCGCGCCTTCCCAGGATCGCGCGGAGCCCTCCGGGGCGCACTTCATGGCCTGGCTGCGTCAGAGCATCCAGACGCGCAAGCTCATCATCAACGACGCCAAGGCCCTGGTGCATACCGTCGCCGGTACGACCTATCTCGTCAGCCCCGGCGTGTTCCATCGCTACGCGCAGGAGTACCGTCAAGTCGCCGCGCTGGCCAAGCAGGAGAAGCTGGAGGGGTGGCAGTGGGTACAGAAGCGCTTTGAGAAGCTGGGGCAGCACCGCAAGCAGCCGAGCGGGCTGAACATCTGGACCTGCGAAGTCACGGGGCCGCGCAAGTCGCGCCGGCTGCACGGCTATCTGCTCGCCAGCCCGGAGGCGCTGTTCCGGGAGACGCCGCCAGACAACCCATACCTGCGGCTCCTCAACGAGGCCGCAAAGCGCGAAGATTCAGCCCTTGGGGGCAAGGACAACGACGATCAGGGGTAGGCGTGCGACCGCTGTGCGGGCCGGCTTCAATCTGCGGATGGAGCCGACTCTGCCAGCTTGGCTTCGGTCAGAGTCATCAAGTGGGCGGAACTGCATTTCAGCGCACGGGCAATCTTGAGGATGAGAGGGAGCGTGGGGACATGCTCGCCGCGCTCGATCTTGCCCATGTGCGACCGTTCGATGCCGGCCATGTGGGCCAGCGTTTCCTGAGCTATGCCCTGGTTGGTTCTTTCTTCCCGCACGGCAGCCCCAAACGCGATGGCTGGTTCCGCTTCGTAGGTAGTGGTGCCGGTGGGGCGGCCCCTTTGGATCGAACGCTTTGGCATTGCCAAGAGCGTCGAACACGGTCACGATTTAAACCACGTTAAACTTAACTCATCCAACGGCTTCGAGATCAGTTGCCACGAGTTCACCGCCTGGGGGAGCTGGACGTGGAATCGAGTGACATCACCGCCGAAATTCGCATGGCCGTCCTCGGCGAATGGGTGCCTCCCCAGCTCGCCGACGTGCTCGCTCTGCAGCGTGCCGAAGAGCCGGAGACTCATGCCGTCCTGGCCGGCTGGACAGATCCCGGTCGAGGCGCGGAGATGCCGGACGACGGCTTCGACTTCGCCTTGTCTGCGGTTGCCCGGCAGTGGCCTGGCTGGGTATGCGAACCGCTGTGGCATGACACGCTGGCGGTCGCCGTGGCCAAGCGCTCCCACCTGCTGGCCCACCGTGAAGTGCCGTGCGGGGAAGTGCTCAAGCAGCCCTTGATCTGCTCGCAGTCCACGGCCGATGAACCATGGCGCATGACCGTGCAGCGCGTGTTCGAGAACGCGCTGCAGGAGCGGGAGCAAACGGTGGAGACATTCGATGTGGTGATGACGCTGGTTGCCGCCGGGTACGGGATCACCATTGCGCCCGCCGCGAGACTGGCGAGCTACCTACGCCGAGGCATCGCCATGCGGCCGCTGGCCGGCGCACCAACGATCGTGATGGCTTATCTGCTCCGTCGCGAGGCTTCCTTGTCGGACACCCAGGCAAGATTCGCCCGCCGCGCGCGCTTGGTGTCCTGACGGACGCGCGGGGATCGCGGTTTCGCCACGATCCCGCATTCCTGCTGCTAGGCGACCCCGACTCGCGGCGGGGTCCATTCGCTTTCCTTCACGGCTGTGCTCACGGCCATGACGAGCTTGTCGAGATTGCCGGCCGTCACGCCCTCCAGTGCCGAACGCCCCCGCAGCATCGAGCGCGGCTGTAGCAGTGCATGGTAGATCTGCCAAGGGTCCGCACCCCTGGTTAGCTTCAGGACGGACTGGATCAGCTCGTGCTTGAGTGGGTCGAGGTGCCAGTCCGGCACGCGCTGGCCGCGGTTGCCTACGTTCAACGCCAGCAAGTTGCCCGCCTTGATCTCGTAGCTGATCCACCTGCGGGATTTGCCTGCCATCTTGGCAAACGCAGCGACGGGAAGGTTGTGCGGCGCTTCGAAGACATCGAACAGTTCCATCCTCTCGCGCTGAATGTCCGAAGGCACCAGCGGCGCGGCCGATCGAGGGGGCGGAACCGCCGGCAGCCGATGTGCGGCGGCAGGAACCAACGGCATGGCGTCGCCCGGCTTCGTCACGAGCAGGATTGGCGAAGCGGCAACCGGCGCGGAGGGCGCGCTTGCGGTTTGCTCACTCGGAAACGCGGGCACGCCTTCCAGATGCACGGTGAGCGGCATGCTGGCCGCCTCGACCTGGTTCTGCTCGAAGAGGTCGAGCCGATCGGCCCAGTCCTGCATCATGCGGCGACGCTGCTCCACGTACTCGGCATGGTTGTAGGTCGCGCTGACCTTGTTGGGATCGACATGCGAGAGCTGTGCATCCACCCAGACCTTCGGGTAGCCGATCTCGTTGAGCGCAGTGGACATCGTGCCGCGGATACCGTGTCCGGTCAGGCGCTCCTGATAGCCCATGCGTTTGAGCGCACCATTGAGCGTGTTCTCGCTGATGCGCTTCTTCAAGTCGCTGTCGTGCCGGAACAGGTGGCGCTGGGCCGGCTTGAACTCATCCAGCAGGTGCCGGACGATCTCCATGGCCTGAATCGACAGCGGCACGATGTAGGGCGGGATGTCCTTCGGCTGCTGCCGCTTCTTGCGCATATCCAACTGGAGTTGCTTCACGACGTCGGGTGGGATGATCCACAACCCCCGGTCCAGATCAAATTGATCCGGCATCGCCTGTCGCAGCTCGCCGGTTCGCACGCCGGTCAGCAGCAATAGCCGCAGCCCGAGCTGGGTCTGCCGCCTGCCGCGATAGCTGCGCAGACGCTGCAACAGCTTCGGCAGCTCGGCCATGCGCAGGAACGGGTTGTGGTTGACGGGTGGCAGCGGCAGCGCCACCACATCGAGATCGGCGGCGGGGTTCTGCTCCAGGCCCGGCACGATCACCAGCGCGTAGCGGAACAGTTGGTTGAACCACGTTCTGACTTTCTCGGCGACGGAGAGCGCCTTGCGCTTCTCGATCTTGGCGATCACCTCCAACAGGTCGGGACGCTTGATCTCATAGACCGACCGCTTGCCCAAGGCGGGCAGCACATCCTTGTCGAAGATGCGCGGAAGTATCGAAAGGGTCGTCTGCCGGCCTTCCTTGAGGCTGAGCCCGCGATGCTTGAGCCACTTGCGATACACCGCCTCGAAGGTGTTTTCGTCGGCGAGCCGGACAGCGGTGCGCTTCTGCTTGCGGTGAACGCGAGGATTGGTGCCTTTGGCCAGCAGGGCGCGCGCTTCGTCGCGCAGGCTGCGGGCCTCGCGAAGCGTCACCTCCGGGTAGGTGCCGAGCGACATCCGCTTCTGCTTGCCCGCCCAGTAGTAGCGGAAGTGCCAAGTCCTGCCCCCGGCAGCGGTGACGGCCAGGGAGAGGCCATCCAAGTCAGGGAGGGTGTATGCCTTGCCAGTTGCCTTGGCCTGCCGAACGGCCAGGTCTGAGAGTGCCATGCTCTTGCTCCTGAACATGAGTCAGGAACCAGATGCTGGTCACGTCGACCTCGCCCCTCCATCAACAATCCGGAATCAGCCGCACCCGCAAAAATGGACTTGTTTGTGGACTTAAAAGTCCCGGCTGTAGGCGGATCGCAGTGGACCGCGGCAGAACGTCAAAGAGAGGAAAAGTCCTTGTGTGGCAACGACTTGCAGGCTCTCTTGGACTTCTGCGGAAGTCCGCAGATTGATGCAGTGGAGCGGGTGAAGGGAATCGAACCCTCGTATGCAGCTTGGGAAGCTGCCGTTCTACCATTGAACTACACCCGCGTGCGGCGGATTCTAGCGGAGCGCCTCCGCCGCCTGCAGCCCGCTGCGCACCGCGCCTTCGAGGGTGGCGGGGTAGGGGCCGGCGATGTAGTCGCCGCAGGCGGCCAGGCCCGGCGCGATGGCGGGCGGCGGGCGTTGCAGGCCGGGCGTGCAGGCGAAGGTGGCGCGCTTTTCTGTAACGGTGAGCAGCGGCGTGACCTTGAGCCCGAGCTGCGCCTGGGCCTGCGCGGCAATGGCCGCCTGCAGCGCGGCGCGGTCGCCATCGCTGGTGCTGACGACAAAGGCCAGCAGGCGCGTGGGGTGCGCGCCGGGGGTGATGGCGTCGCGGTCGAACACGAATTGCGCCGGTGCATCGGCGCCCGAGCGCAGGGCCAGCATCGGGGTGCTCAGCCGCATGGGTGCCCCCGTGTCCGCAGCTTGCGCATAGACGGTGGTGATGGCCTGGTGCTGCAGGCGCGCGGCGCCGTGGCTCCAGGCGTGCAGTTGGGTGGCTAGGGAAGGCGTTGCTGTCTGCGCCGACTGCACGGCGATCTGCACCGCATGTGGTGCCGAGGTGGCGATCAGCACCTGGTCGAACGGCTGGCCATTCACCCGCCAGTGCGTCGCTTGCCAGTGCAGCACGTCGATGCGCTGGCCGGTGCGCACGCAGGCGCCGCGCGCTTCGATCCAGCGCGCCGCCGCGTCGGGAAACAGCGCGCCCAAGTCGCGGCGCGGCAGCAACAGGTTGGAGCCACCACGCTGGCTGAACAGCGCGTCGTGCAGCACGCGCAGAAACACCTGGGCGCTGGCGGCGTGCAGCGGCGTGTTGAGGGCCGACACGCACAGCGGCTCGATGAACTCGTCGCGCAGGCGCGCGGGCAGCGGGGCGCACAGATCGGCCACGCTGGTCTGCGCGTCGCACTCAAAGCCGGCGCGCCGCCAGCCCAGGGCGGCGCGCAGCAGCGCCAGCCTGTCGCGCCAGCCCCAGCCGCGCGCGGCCAGGATGCCGGCGGCGGCGTCCCACGGCGCCGGCCAGTCGGGCAGGGCCAGGCCGCTGCCATCGGGGTAGCGCAGCGCCAGCGGCAGGCGCAGCAACGCAGCGTCGGGATCGACGCCGACGGTGCGCATCAGGCCCAGGCAGTCCGTGTAAGCGCCGATCAGGATGTGCTGGCCGTTGTCCACCATCACCTCGCGCCCGTCCGGCAGCGCCAGCGGCACGCCACGCGCGCGCCCACCCAGCGTGCGCGCGGCCTCGAACACGGTGACCTGATGCCCCAGTTCTACTGCCCGCACGGCCGCGGCCATGCCGGCCCAGCCGGCGCCGATGATGGCGGTGCGAGAAGTCATGCGTTGAGCGTTGAGCGTTGAGCGTTGAGCGTTGAGCGTTGAGCGT
>JAEXBL010000086.1 GCA_023394015.1 Pseudomonadota bacterium
CGCCAACATCGGCGTGGCGCTGGGCGCCATCATCCTGTGCGGGCTGATCTACACGCTGATCGGCGCGCTGGTGCACGCGCTGGGCACCGGCTGGGTCGAGCGGCTGATGCCGCCGGTGGTGACCGGCGCGGTGGTGGCGGTGATCGGCCTGAACCTGGCGCACATTCCGGTCAAGAACATGGCCGCCAGCAACTTCGACAGCTGGATGCAGCTGGTCACCTTCGTCTGCGTGGCACTGGTGGCGGTGTTCACGCGCGGCATGGTGCAGCGCCTGCTGATCCTGGTCGGCCTGGCGCTGGCGACGCTGATCTACCTGCTGCTGGCCAACGGCCTGGGCCTGGGCAAGCCGATGGACTTCTCGGGCATCGCCAACGCGGCCTGGATCGGCTGGCCCAAGTTCACCACGCCCGAGTTCGATGGCAACGCGGCGCTGCTGATCGCGCCGGTGGCGCTGATCCTGGTGGCCGAGAACCTGGGTCACATCAAGGCCGTGGCGGCCATGACGGGGCGCAACCTGGACCCCTACATCGGCCGCGCCTTCGGCGCCGATGGCCTGGCCACCATGGTCTCGGGCGCGGTGGGCGGCACCGGCGTGACCACCTACGCCGAGAACATCGGCGTGATGGCCGCCACGCGCATCTATTCCACCGCGGTGTTCCTGGTGGCGGCGCTGATGGCGCTGCTGCTGGGCTTTTCCCCTAAGTTCGGCGCGCTGATCCAGGCCATTCCGCTGCCGGTGATGGGCGGCGTGTCGATCGTGGTGTTCGGCCTGATTACCATCGCCGGCGCGCGCATCTGGGTGGACAACAAGGTGGACTTCACCAACCCCGCCAACCTGCTGGTGGCCGCCATCACGCTGGTGCTGGGCACGGGCGACTTCACGCTGAAGTTCGGCGATTTCGCTTTGGGAGGCATCGGCACGGCCACGTTTGGCGCGGTTCTCCTACACGCCCTGCTCAAGCGACGCCCCTAACATGGCCCAGCCGCCGCGCCTGCGCGGCCTTCTGTCCTTGAGCCATAAGGAGACCACCCCATGACAACAAGCACTTTTCGCGCCATCGCCCTGGCGGCCGTCGCCGCCGGCCTGGCCGCCTGCGGCAGCACGAAGATCGAAGACGCCAACCCGCGCACCGTGGCCATGGTCAAGCTGCGCTCGGCCGAAGGCGGCACGCCGCAGCCCAACCCGCAGTCGCCCGTGGAGGGGCTGATCCACTTCTCCGAGCTGCGCGGCATCACCAGCGTCAACGGCACCGTCACCGGCCTGAAGCCGAATGCGCTGCACGGCTTTCACGTGCACGAGCATGGCGACTGCTCCAAGCCCGACTTCAGCAGCGCCGGCGGCCACTTCAACCCCACCGGCCAGCCGCACGGCGCGCACGGCAGCGGCGCCCACCACCT
This sequence comes from Pseudomonadota bacterium, assembly GCA_023394015.1. Lineage (GTDB taxonomy): Bacteria > Pseudomonadota > Gammaproteobacteria > Burkholderiales > Burkholderiaceae_C > Ottowia. The sequence continues at coordinate 1,399 of JAEXBL010000086.1, forward strand.
GGGCGACATGCCGCAGCTGATGGCCAACGCCCAGGGCACGGCGCACGTGGCCTTCAACAGCCAGACGCTCCGGCTGCGCGGGCCGAACAGCATCATCGGCAAGGCGGTCATCGTGCACCGCGACCCCGACGACGTGACCCACCAGCCGGTGGGCAACGCCGGCCCGCGCCTGGCCTGCGGTGTCATCACGCGCGACTGAGTCGCTCCGACCGCCATGCCGCAAGCGCCTTCGGGCGCTTTTTTTCGTTCCCCTGCCGAAGGCGGCCGGCGCTGGTGCAGGAAGCGCCGCTGCCCGTCAGCTTGACTTCAAGGCCGTCACCTAAACTCGCCGCCAAGCTGGAGCACATGCCCGCCCATGCCTTCCCAACTTCAAGGAACCGTCTGAATGAGCAGCTCATCCACCCCTTCCTCGACCACCGCCACCGACCGCATCCAGCACCCTGGCCTGCGCGCCAAGCTGATGTCGGCCGAAGCCGCCGCCGCGCTGATCCAGCCGGGCTGGAACGTGGGCATGAGCGGCTTCACCGGCGCCGGCTACCCCAAGGCCATTCCGCTGGCGCTGGCCCAGCACATCGAGGCCGCGCACGCTGCCGGCCAGCCGTTTCGCATCGGCCTGTGGACCGGCGCTTCCACCGCGCCCGAGCTGGATGGCGCGCTGGCCAAGGTCGAGGGCATCGACATGCGCCTGCCCTACCAGAGCGACCCCACGGTGCGCGCGCAGATCAACAGCGGCCACATGCAGTACGTGGACATCCACCTGTCGCACGTGGCGCAGTTCGTGTGGTTCGGCTTTCTGGGCCACCTGAACGTGGCGGTGATCGAGGTCGCCGGCGTGCTGCCCGACGGCCGCCTGATCCCCAGCACCTCGGTCGGCAACAACAAGACCTGGATCGACCAGGCCGATCACGTGATCCTGGAAGTCAACACCTGGCAGAACCCCGGCCTGCAGGGCATGCATGACATCTATTACGGCACCGCCGTGCCGCCCAAGCGCCAGCCGATCATGATGACCGAGCCCGGCCAGCGCATCGGCGAGCCCTACCTGCGCTGCGACCCGGCCAAGGTGATCGCCGTGGTCGAGACCCACGCGCCCGACCGCAACAGCAAGTTTGCCGAGCCGGACGCCAACTCGCAGGCCATTGCCGGCCACATCATCGACTTTCTGCAGCACGAAGTGGCCAAGGGCCGCCTGCCCAAGGCGCTGCTGCCGCTGCAATCGGGCGTGGGCAACATCGCCAACGCCGTGCTGGCGGGGCTGAACGCCGGCCCCTTCGAGGGCCTGACCGCCTACACCGAGGTGCTGCAGGACGGCATGCTGGACATGCTGAAAAGCGGCAAGCTCGCCACCGCCTCGGCCACCGCGCTGTCGCTCAGCCCCGACGCGGCCAAGTACTTCAACGAGCACATCGCCGAGTTCAAGGACCGCATCGTGCTGCGCCCGCAGGAGATCAGCAACCACCCCGAGATCATCCGCCGCCTGGGGCTGATCGCCATGAACGCCATGATCGAATGCGACATCTACGGCAACGTCAACAGCACGCACCTGATGGGCAGCGCCATCATGAACGGCATCGGCGGCTCGGGCGACTTCGCGCGCAACGCCTACCAGTCCATCTTCATGACGCCCTCGGTGGCCAAGGGCGGCGACATCAGCTGCGTGGTGCCCATGGCCTCGCACGTGGACCACACCGAGCACGACGTGCAGGTGCTGGTCACCGAGCGCGGCCTAGCCGACCTGCGCGGCCTGGCGCCGCAGCAGCGCGCGCGCAAGATCATCGACACCTGTGCCCACCCCGACTACCAAGACGCGCTGCGCGACTACCTGGCGCGCGCCAAGGCAAAGGCCAACGGGCAGCACACGCCGCACCTGCTGGACGAAGCCCTGTCGTGGCACCAGCGCTACCTGAAGCAGGGCAGCATGCGCCCCTGACGCAGGCGCGCGCAGGCTGACGGGACAACAGCGCGGGCCCGCCCGCGCTGCCCGATCTGTCGCAAACTCGCACCGCACCTGGGCATCGAAGCGCCGAGTAGTGGACAGATCGCCCCAAACGTGCGCCGCTTCCCTCACTTTGTCATCGCGGCGCGTTAAGGTTCTCGCATCCCACCAGCCGGACTCACCGGCTCCTGCCAAAGAACAGTTGCTTCAGCAACAGGGAGAAGCGCCATGCGCCCATTGACTCGACACCTCCTCGGCTTGGCCGTCGCCCTGATCGCCGCCAGCGCCGCTGCCCAGCAGCCCGCGCGCTTCGTGCTCGGCGTCAGCGAAGGCAGTGCCACCGACCTCCATCACCTGGGCGCCCAGGCCAAGTACCGCGTGCTCGCCGACGCCATCACCCAGGCCACGAAGGTGCCCGTGGTGGTCGAAGAGCGCGCCCGCATGAGCGACATCGCCGCCGGCACCCAGAAGGGCGATTTCGACTTCGTCGCCATCCGCCCGGCCGACATCGCCGCCCGGGCCATGCGCGACCACAAGTACCGCTACGTGGCCAACGGCAAGCCCGATTCGCACTGCTTTGTCGGCGTGCCCAAGAACTCGCCCATCCAGAAGCTGGCCGACGTCAAGGGCAAGCGCGTGGCCATGCTGCGCGCCAAGAACGCCTACCTGCGCAGCTTCTGCATCGCCGAGCTGCGCGACCATGGCATCCGACTGACCGACCGTCCGTGAAGGAAGTCGACATGCAGGGCGCCGTGCCCGTGGCCGTGCTGGCCGGCATGGCCGACGTGGCCCTGCTCGAAGTCGGCACCGCCAAGGGCTGGGAAGCCCAGGGCCACCGCCTCATCCACACCAGCCGGCCGCAGCCCTACTTTCCGCTGCTCGCCGGCCCGCGCGTCAGCAACGAGCAGATCCAGGCCGTGCGCAAGGCACTGCTGGCCGCCACCGACGCGCCCAACGGCCAGGCCGCCTTCCAGGGGCTGGGTGTCCAGCGCGTGGAGGTGGGCATGGAACAGCAGATGCAGGAACTGCTGCCCTGGCTGGAAGGCCAGTAAGCAGCGCGCCTTGCCCACACGCGGCGTGCATGTGGGGCGGTGGGCGCTTGATGTCGGCCGCCTTGTGGGCCGCACAAGCACGGCATCACCCAGCCAAGCGGCCCAACACAGCGGCGCTGGTTACCCGGGCTCGCCCTCGCGCATGTCCTTCAGGGCGTCGGGCGATTCCGGCAGGATCTGGCCGCCGTCGACCACGATGGCGTGGCCGGTGATGTAGCGCGCCCCCGGCGAGGCCAGGAACACTACCGCCGCGCCCACGTCCTCCGGCTCGCCCAGGTAGCCCAGCGGCACCGATTCGGCCATGCGCGCCAGGTAGGCCTCGCCCAGCTCCTGCAGGCCCGGCGTGACGATGTTGCCAGGCAACACCGCGTTGACGGTGATGCCGTCCACCGCCAGTTCCATCGCGGCCGAGCGCATGAAGCCCTGCTGCGCCGCCTTGGACGCGCCGTAGTGCGCCCAGCCCGGGTAGCCGGTGTGCGAGCCGGTGATCGAGCTTGTCAGCACCACGCGGCCCGTGCCCGAGCGCTTCAGCGCCGCGCGCGCGGCCTGCACCAAGCGGATGGTGCCGTAGACGTTGACGTCGAACATGGTCTGCATGTCGGCGTCGGTCATTGCGGCCAGCCGCGCCTGCGGAAAAATGCCGGCATTGGAGGCCAGCACGTCGAGCCTGCCGAAGGTGTCGACGGCGAACTTCACCGCAGCCTCGCAATCGGCGCGGTCACGCACGTCGAGCGTGATGGTGCGCAGCCGCTCGGCCACGCCGGGCACATCGGCCAGCGCCGCCTGGGCCTGCCGGCCCTCGTCTTCGGTCAGGCCGGTGGCGACGACGCGGTAGCCGGCGTCCAGCAGCGAGCGGGTAATGCCGCGGCCAATGCCGGTGGTGCCGCCGGAAACCAGGGCCACGCGGGGGTTGGTGTCAACAGTCATGGGGAATCACTCCTCTGAGGTGAGGGGCCGCGGGTCTGGTCAACCGTCCGACCAGCCGCCGGGCCGCGGCGGCCCGGCCGAACCAAGGGCCCCGGGGATGATGCGCGCCACGGGCGCGGTGTCGTTTGATCCTACCAAGCCGCGCCGCGGGGGCGCTTGGGCGGCGCTGCCGGCCCCGGTAGCGATGGCCGCCAAGGTCGTGGCGCTCCGATTTTGAGAGCGACTTGCGCCCAACCTGTGGTCCCTGCAGCCGATGGGGCAACCTATCCGGAGGCTGGGCCAAGGTAGGCTGGGTTAGCGCAGCGTAACCCAGCGAGGCGCCGTGAAAGAAAGCTGGGTTTCGTTCCTCAACGCAGCCTACGTCACGAGCCTAAGGGGGCGACTAGGGTAGGGCGAAAATTCTGGGTGAATGCAAACACCCACCCTATGTGACGGCACCGCGAACGTTTTGCAGGCGCACGGCGAGCAGATATGACACCAGTTCGTCAAACGCGCTTGCGTACCCCGCCAGCAGTGGACGCCCACGCTTGACTAGCGCGTCGCCGCGAAGAAGGACCGATTTGCCGGCCTGAAACGTGATGCGCGCTCTCGGCAACAGTTTTGCATCGGGCACATGCCCAAAGCCCGGCCAAGGCTCTTGCCACACGCGGATCGAATGAAGCGCGCTGGCGCTAAAACGGCCTTCAGAACATTCGAAGCCCGATGAGCGCACGGTCAAGACGCGGCGATAGAAAACGCTCAAGTGCATGTGGCCGTACTCTGCTCCAACCAGATGGTTCGCCGAGACTGATCCGGCGCGTTGATCGTCACGCATGCGCCAGCCGAGACTCCAGTCTCATTTGAATCAGAACGATGCTGTCGCTGAACATGCGTAGAAAACCCGGGGTTCGGCTCAATGGCAACAAAACGGACTGCAAACTCACTCTGCAGCTCTCGCCAATCGCTCACTCTTCCAATACACATCATCCCCCACGCTGCCATCCGGCCGATGCCGATTCAGCACGCGGGCCAGCACGAACATCAGGTCGGACAGGCGGTTGAGGTAGCGGCGCGGCGCATCGCGCAAGTCCTCCTGCGCGCCCAGGGCGACGACGGCGCGCTCGGCGCGGCGGGCGACGGTGCGGCAGATGTGCGATTGGGCGGCGGCGCGGGTGCCGGCCGGCAGGATGAATTCCTCCAGCCGCGGCAGCTGGGCGTTGTAGCGCTCCAGCGCGTCGTCGAGCTGCGCCAGCGCGTCGTCCTTGAGCAGTTCGAAGCCGGGGATGGACAGCTCTCCCCCCAGGTTGAACAGCTGGTGCTGGATGTCGATGAGCAACTCGCGCACGTCGGCGGGCATGTCCTCGCACAGCAGCAGGCCGATGTGGCTGTTGAGTTCGTCCACGTCGCCCATGGCCATGGGGCGCGCGCTGGCCTTGGAGACGCGCGTGTTGTCGCCCAGGCCGGTGGTGCCGTCGTCGCCGGTGCGGGTGGCGATTTGTGTCAGTCTCTTGCCCATGGGGTTTGGCTCACTTTCTTGCAGTTGCCTGCACTTGCCCCGCCAGCGCGCGCAGGCCCAGCAGGTAGGAATCGACGCCGAAGCCGCAGATCTGGCCGCGCGCGATGTCGGCGATGAAGGATTGGTGGCGGAACGGCTCGCGCGCGTGGATGTTGCTCATGTGCACCTCGACGATGGGGCCGTGCAGGATGGCCAGCGCGTCGCGGATGGCGACGCTGGTGTGCGTCCACGCGCCGGCGTTGATGAGCACGCCATCCACCGCATCGCGGTGCGCCTGGTGGATGCGCTCGCACATCGCGCCTTCGTGGTTGGTCTGGAAGCACTCGAGGCCCACGCCCAGCTCGCCGGCCAGCGCGTGCAGCGCGGCGTCGATGTCGGCCAGCGTGGCCGTGCCGTACTGCGCCGGGTCGCGCTGGCCGAACATGTTGAGGTTGATGCCGTGCAGGACGAGGAGGTTCATGGGCGCATTATGGGCAAGCGGCGCGCGGGCGCGCGATGGACGACGGCCGGCATCGCGGCCGCGATGCCGGGCTACGCCAGCGACACCGTCAGGCGCTTGAGCGCCTCGCGCGTGTCGGGGCGCACGCCGCGCCACCAGGCAAAGGCCTCGGCGGCCTGCTCGACCAGCATGCCGACGCCGTCGGCCACGCGGGCAGCGCCGGCCTGCTGCGCCAGCTTGAGGAAAGGCGTGAGGCCCTTACCGTAGACCATGTCGTAGGCCAGCGCGCCGGGCGCAAAGGCGCTGGCGGGCACGGCAGGAGCGGCGCCGCTCAGCGACGCCGCGGTGGCGTTGATGACCACGTGAAACGGCGCCTGGCCGGCCAGCGCGTCGAAGCCGCCGCCGGCCAGCGGCACGCCGCCCAGGTGGGGGCCGAGTGCGCGCGCCAGCTCGCCGGCCTTGGCTGCCGTGCGGTTGGCGATGACGATGCCCGCCGCGCCCGCCCGGGCGATGGGCAGCAGCGCGCCGCGGCTGGCGCCACCGGCGCCC
>JAEXBL010000115.1 GCA_023394015.1 Pseudomonadota bacterium
GGGGGAGGGCGGGTGGCGCAAGGCCGGGTCTGGGGGCCGATTGTGCCGCAGCCGCGCTGGCAGCCGGGCGCGCAGTGCTACAATTCCATGGTTTTGCTGCTGGCGGCCCTGCCTTGGGCCATGCGCCGCGCAAGACAAATCGCAAACCAGCCCCACGAGGTGTCGCCCCGGTCCCTTGCACATCATGTTGCACAGGCGTTCCGACGGCGATGAGCGGGCTGAGTTTAAGACCCAACCTTCGATAAAAAGGCTTTTCCCATGTCCGTGACCATGCGTCAAATGCTGGAAGCCGGTGTCCACTTCGGCCACCAGACGCGCTTCTGGAACCCCAAGATGGCCCCGTATATCTTCGGCCATCGCAACAAGATCCACATCATCAACCTGGAAACCTCGCTGCCGATGTTCCAGGAGGCGCAGAAGTACGCCAAGCAGCTGGTGGCCAACCGCGGCACCATCCTGTTCGTCGGCACCAAGCGCCAGGCGCGCGACATCGTCGCCGAGGAAGCGCGCCGCTGCGGCATGCCCTACGTCGAGCAGCGCTGGCTGGGCGGCATGCTGACCAACTTCAAGACCGTCAAGACCTCCATCAAGCGCCTGAAAGACATGCAGGCCCAGCAGGAAGCTGGCCTGGACAACATGAGCAAGAAGGAGCAGCTCATGTTCTCGCGCGAGATGGCCAAGCTGGAGAAGGACATCGGCGGCATCCAGGACATGGGCGCGCTGCCCGACGCCATCTTCGTGATCGACGTGGGCTACCACAAGATCGCCGTGACCGAGGCCAAGAAGCTGGGCATTCCGCTGATCGGCGTGGTCGATTCCAACCACAACCCCGACGGCATCGACTACGTGATCCCCGGTAATGACGACTCGGCCAAGGCCGTGACGCTGTACGCCCGCGGCATCGCCGACGCCGTGCTGGAAGGCAAGGCCAGCGCCGTGGACGACGTGGTCAAGGCCGTGCAGGCCGCCGAAGGCGACGACGAGTTCGTCGAGGTCGAGGACGAGAACGCCGCTTGACGGCCCCCGTGCGCCGCGCACCGCCGCGGCCGCAGGCAAAGGGGCGTGATGGCCCCTTTTTTTTAATCCTTCATCCCGATGCGGCCGCCGGTCAAGGCCCGGCCCCATCCACACCGAGAACACTGGAGTAATCACATGGCAGCAATCACCGCAAGCATGGTCGCCGAACTGCGCGCCAAGACCGACGCCCCCATGATGGAGTGCAAGAAAGCCCTGACCGAGGCCGATGGCGACATGGCCAGGGCCGAGGAACTGCTGCGCGTCAAGCTGGGCACCAAGGCCGGCAAGGCCGCCAGCCGCGTGACGGCCGAGGGCGTGGTGGCCGCGCACGTGGCCGGCGACACCGGCGCCATGATCGAGGTCAACTGCGAAACCGACTTCGTGACCAAGAACGACATGTTCCTGAACATGGCTGCCGCCGCTGCCCGCCTGGTGGCCGAGCACAACCCGGCCGACGTGGCCGCCCTGGGCGCGCTGGCCTACGAGCAGGACGGCTACGGCCCGACGCTGGAAGACGTGCGCGTGGGCCTGGTCGGCAAGATCGGCGAGAACATGAGCTTCCGCCGCTTCGTGCGCAAGTCGGGCACCCAGCTGGCCAGCTACGTGCACGGCACCCGCATCGGCGTGCTGGTCGAATACGACGGCGACGAGACCGCCGCCAAGGACGTGGCCATGCACGTGGCCGCCATGAAGCCCGTGGCCCTGGCCAGCAGCGACGTGCCGGCCGAGTTGATCGAGGCCGAGCGCAGCGTGGCCGCTGCCAAGGCGCAGGAATCGGGCAAGCCGGCCGACATCGCCACCAAGATGGTCGATGGCGCGGTGGCCAAGTACCTGAAGGAAGTCTCGCTGTTCAACCAGCCCTTCGTGAAGAACGACAAGCAGTCGGTCGAGCAGATGCTGAAGGAAAAGGCCACCAACGTGACCGGCTTCACCCTGTACGTGGTGGGCGAGGGCATCGAGAAGAAGGCCGACGACTTTGCGGCCGAGGTGGCGGCGCAGGTGGCGGCCGCGTCCAAGGGCTGACCCCCCTGAGGCGCTGACGCGCCTTCCCCCCTTGGCTTCGCAGGGGGGACGCCGCTGGTGGCCGGCGCAGGTCCGGCCACGGCGGCCCCCGCATGGCCTGCGCCGCGGCCTCCTGGCCCTTTGTTCGACTTCCACGCGGTAGACTTCAGCCCGCCGCCATCCACGATACCTGCCCGATGACCCCAGCCCAACCCGCCTACCAGCGCATCCTGCTCAAGCTCTCCGGCGAGGCCCTGATGGGCGACGACGCCTTCGGCATCAACCGGCCCACCATCGAGCGCATGGTGGCCGAGGTGGCCGAGGTCACGCAGATGGGCGTGCAGGTGGCGGTGGTGATCGGTGGCGGCAACATCTTTCGCGGCGTGGCCGGCGGCTCCGAGGGCATGGACCGCGCCACCGCCGACTACATGGGCATGCTGGCCACGGTGATGAACGCGCTGGCCCTGGCCGACGCCATGAACCACCAGGGCCTGACGGCGCGCGTGATGAGCGCCATCGGCATCGAGCAGGTGGTGGAGCCCTACGTGCGCCCCAAGGCGCTGCAATACCTGGAAGAAGGCAAGGTGGTGGTGTTTGCCGCCGGCACCGGCAACCCCTTCTTCACCACCGACACGGCGGCCGCGCTGCGCGGCGCCGAGATCGGCGCCCAGCTGGTGCTCAAGGCCACCAAGGTCGATGGCGTCTACACCGCCGATCCCAAGAAGGACCCCACGGCCACGCGCTATGCCGAGCTGAGCTTCGACGAGGCCATGACGCGCAACCTGGGCATCATGGATGCCACCGCCTTCGCCCTGTGCCGCGACCAGAAGCTGCCGATCAAGGTGTTCTCGATCTTCAAGCCCGGCGCGCTCAAGCGCGTGGTGCTGGGCCAGGACGAGGGCACGCTGGTGCACGCCTGAGCGCGCGCCCGGCCCAGCAACCGGACGGCCCCGACGGGGGTGCAGCGTCTTGCCCGCAACGCCCGCCGGCGGGGCACAATCATCGACCTCTGGAGAGACCGACATGAGCATTGCCGAGATCAAGAAGAACGCCGACGCCAAGATGGAGCAGTCGATCGCCGCGTTCAAGAACAGCCTGACCCGCATCCGCACCGGCCGCGCCAACCCGGCGCTGCTGGACACCATCCACGTCGAGTACTACGGCAACCACGTGCCACTGTCGCAGGTGGCCAACGTGTCGCTGCTGGACGCGCGCACCATCAGCGTGCAGCCCTGGGAAAAGGGCATGGGCGCCAAGATCGAGAAGGCCATCCGCGAAAGCGACCTGGGCCTGAACCCGGCCAGCATGGGCGATCTGATCCGCGTGCCCATGCCGCCCATGAGCGAAGAGCGCCGCCGCGAGATGACCAAGCTGGTGCGCTCCGAGGGCGAGAACGCCAAGATCGCCATCCGCAACCTGCGCCGCGACGCCAACGACGGCATCAAGAAGCTGGTCAAGGACAAGGAAGCCACCGAGGACGACCAGAAGCGCAGCGAGGCCGACATCCAGAAGGTGACCGACAAGCACATCGCCGAGATCGATGCGCTGGTGGCCGACAAGGAAAAGGACATCATGGAGGTGTAATCCCCCCTGAGTCGCGCTGCGCGCGCCATCCCCCCCAGGGGGACAACGCTGGTGGTCGAGGGGGCCCCGACCACGGCGTTCTGGGATGGCCTGCTC
>JAEXBL010000183.1 GCA_023394015.1 Pseudomonadota bacterium
TGCCTGCGCAGGTCTGGACGGGCCGAAGAGCCGCCGCCTGTGGCGGCGAGCACGTGGCCAGGCCGCAGGCCGACTCAGGGGGGGATACATCACAACGGATGCTCGGTGTAGAAGCGCCCGCCGTGGAACAGCAGCGGCGCCGCGCCGGGCCGGTGCGCGCAGTGCTCCACCTGGCCGACGAAGATGACGTGGTCGCCCTCGTCGTAGCGGCTCTTGTTGAAGCACTCGAAGTGCGCCACCGCGCCTTCGATCAGCGGTGCGCCGGCCACGCCGGGGCGCCAGGCGGTGCCGGCCCAGCGGTCGCCCACCGGGGTGGCAAAGCGCAGCGCCAGCGCCTGCTGGTCGGCCGCCAGCACGTTGATGGCGTAGTGCGTGCCGGCGCGAAACGCCGGCAGCGACATGGAGCGCTGGCTCAGGCTCCACAGCACCAGCGGCGGATCGAGCGAAACCGAGTTGAACGAGTTGGCCGTCAGCCCCACCAGTTCGCCCTCGGGCGTGCGCGCCGTGACCACCGTCACGCCGGTGGCGAACATGCCCAGCGCCGCGCGAAACTCCATCGGGGAGAAGGCGGGGTCGGCGGCCTGGGGCGGTGGGGTCATGGGCAGGGCAGTCATCGGCAACCGGCCATGATAGCCGGGGGCTTGCCTGCCCCATCGACATGGGCGACACAGCCACTGACGAACCCATGGGCCGCCGGGCCGCGTAACATGGCCGCATGGCGCGCATTCCCACCTACAGCAGCCTGGGCCATGGCCCGCTGGTCGTGCTGCTGCACGGCTCGGGCGGCGGCTTTCGCTCGTTCGCGCCGCAGGTGGAGACGCTGGCCAGCCTGGGCTTTCGCGCCGTGGCCTGGGACATGCCGGGCTACGGCCTGAGCCCGCCGATCGAGCCCTACGGCTTCAAGGGCCTGGCCGAAAGCGCCGTCGCGCTGATCGAGGCGCTGACCCCGAACAGCGCGCCCGAGCCGGTGGCGCTGGTCGGCCACGGCATGGGCGGCATGGTGGCGCAGGAGCTGGTGCTGCGCCGGCCCGAGCTGGTGCGCCAGCTGGTGCTGGTGGCCACCGCCGCCGCGGTGGCGCCGGCCGACGGCTACCAGCGCCACGCGGCGCAGTGCCTGGCCTGGCTGGAGGAAGGCCGCGGCATGGACGCCATCGCGCCCGAGCTGGTGGCGCGCCTGGTCAGCCCGCAGGCGCTGCCGGCCGGGGTGCAACTGGCGCGGCACTGCCTGGCGCAGGTGCATCCGGCCACCTGGCGCCGCGCGCTGCAGGCGCTGACAGGGTTCGACCGCCGCGCCGCGCTCGGCCACATCCACGTGCCCACGCTGCTGGTGGCCGGTGCCGACGACCGGGTGACGCCGCCGGCCGTGCTGCAGGCCATGGCTGCCGCCGTGAGCGGCGCCCACTGCGCCACCCTGCCCCACGCCGGCCACCTGCCGCAGCTGGAGCGACCGGACGAGTTCGATGCCCTGCTGCTGGACTTTCTGCGCCACGCGCGAGCCTGGCTGCACTGAGCGCGCCCGCCTGAAAACGCCTGTTGCGACAGTTGCCAGCGCTGGCCAGGAAAGCGCTGGGTGGCGAGAGGCCTGCCAACCCCGTCCACCTCCCAACGTCATTCCGGCTTGCACCGGAACGACGGAAGGATGCCGTTTGCGTTTTGAATGGACCGGGGAATCAGCGCACCAGCAGCACCGGCACCTGGCAGCTGGCCAGCACCTTGGTGGCGACCGAGCCCATCACCAGGCTGCCCAGGGCGCCGTGGCCGCGCGAGCCCATGATGATCAACTCGAAGTTGCCGTTCTCGGCGGTCTTGGCGATGGTCTCGCCGGCGTTGCCGACCTTGGAAATGCCCTTGACCTTGATGTCGTGCCGGCCGAGGAACTTGGTCACCGGATCGAGCACCTTGGCGGCTTCTTCGGCGTAGTACTCGTCGACCACCTGCTTGCCGACGGCGGCGCGGGCCCGCGGCGGCAGCGCGCCTTGCACGGTGAGCGCGGTGTATTCGTTGTCGCCCGCGAACAGCTCCATGTGCGTGGTGACGTAGGCCAGCATCTTCTTGGTGTACGAGCTGCCGTCAACGGCCAGAAGAATCTTCATGCGGTGTCTCCTTGTGCAAGGTGGTGAATCGGCCGAGTCTAAGCCCTCATGCCGGCGCCGCCCGCCGCGGCACGGCGATGGTGCGCTGCGGCGCGAACGCCGCCTGCTCGCCCTTGTCGGCATAGCCCAGCGGGTTGGCCACCACGCGGCAGCGGCCCGCCTGGTAGTCGACGGCGCAGTGCAGGTGGCCATGCAGCCACAGGTCGGCCAGCGGCAGCAGCTCGTCGAGCGCGTTGCAAAAGCCCGCCGTGCCGGGCTGCAGGCCGTAGCGCGGGTCGTGGCTGCGCACGCTGGGCGCGAAGTGGGTGACCACCACGGTGGGCCCGTCGAAGGGCTGCGCCAGCGCGTCGCGCAGCCAGGCCTGGCAGACGAGCGCCTGGTCGCGGATCTGCTGCGCCAGAAAGGGCTCGCCGCCGCGCGTGGTGGCGGCGATGCGCAGATAGTGCTCGGCGGCGCGAAAGGCCTTGTAGCGCGCATCGAGCTGCTGGCCCAGTTCGGCGTTGGGCCCGCGCGGCACCAGCGCGTCGAAGTCGGCCCACAGCGTGGTGCCGATGAAGCGCACGCCCTGCAGCACGCGGGTGTCGCGCTCCAGCCAGATCAGGCCCAGCCGCTCGCAGGTGGCGCGCAGGCGCGCGTGCGTGGCGTCGAAGTCCAGCGCGTCGTATTCGTGGTTGCCGGGCACCAGGATCACCGGCACCGGCCAGTCGGCAAAGCGACCGAGGCCGAAGTCCTCGTCGCCCACCTGGGCCAGGGCCGAGCTGCGCTGGTACGAGCCGATGTCGCCCGCCAGCACCAGCACGTCGGCCCCGGGCGCGGGCTGGGGCATGAAGCTGATGTTCTCCTCCAGGTGCAGGTCGGACAGCAGTTGGATGTGCATGGCGTGGACACTTTACCAAGCCGCGTGGCTGCTATTCTATTGATAGCTTTCAGCGCCAATCCGTCGGGCGCTGGAGGCCGGTTCGATTCAGGACCAGCAAGCGCGCGGGCCACAAAAAAGGCCCGTCGGGCGACGGGCCTTGTGCTTGCACCGGCGTGCGGGGCGAGCGCGCTCAGGCCGTGGCTGCCAGCCGCTGCTTGAGCGCCTGCTTGGTCTCGGTGAGCGCGGGCGGCAGGCCCTGCGCCAGCTGATCGAACAGCTCCCTGTGCAGCCTGAACTCCTCGCCCCAGTCGGCCTGGTCGATGCTGGTGACGGTGGCGAACTGCTCGGGGCTGAAGGCCAGGCCGGTCCAGTTGATCTCGGCGTACTGCGGCGCCACGCCGAACATGGTCTGCTGGCCGGCGACGCGGTTCTCGGCGCGGTCGATGATCCACTTGAGCACGCGCATGTTCTCGCCGTAGCCGGGCCAGACGAACTTGCCGTCGGCGCCCTTGCGGAACCAGTTGACGCAGTAGATGGCGGGCAGCCTGGCGCCCTGGGCCTTGAGCTGCTCGCCCATCTTCAGCCAGTGGCCGAAGTAGTCGGCCATGTTGTAGCCGCAGAAGGGCAGCATGGCGAACGGGTCGCGCCGCACCACGCCCTGCTGGCCGAAGGCGGCGGCGGTGGTCTCGCTGCCCATGGTGGCGGCCATGTAGACGCCCTCGGTCCAGTCGCGCGCCTCGGTGACCAGCGGCACGGTGGTGCTGCGGCGGCCGCCGAAGATGAAGGCGTCGATGGGCACACCGGCCGGGTCGTCCCAGGCCGGATCCAGCGCCGGGTTGTTGGTGGCGGCGACGGTGAAGCGGGCGTTGGCGTGCGCCGCCTTGCGGCCGGCCTGGCCGGCGGCGGGCGTCCAGTCCTGGCCCTGCCAGTCGATCAGGTGCGCCGGGATCTGGCCGCCCTGGTCTTTCTCCATGCCTTCCCACCACACGTCGCCGTCGTCGGTGAGGGCCACGTTGGTGAAGATCACGTTCTCATTCAGGCTGAGCATGCAGTTGGGGTTGGTCTGCATGTTGGTGCCGGGGGCGACGCCGAAGTAGCCAGCCTCGGGGTTGATGGCGTAGAGCCTGCCGTCGCGCGGCTTGATCCAGGCGATGTCGTCGCCGATGGTGGTGACCTTCCAGCCCTCGAAGCCGGCCGGCGGTACCAGCATGGAGAAGTTGGTCTTGCCGCAGGCGCTGGGGAAGGCGGCGGCCACGTGGTACTTCTGGCCCTCGGGCGAGGTCACGCCCAGGATCAGCATGTGCTCGGCCAGCCAGCCCTGGTCCTGCCCCATCTTGGAGGCGATGCGCAGCGCGAAGCACTTCTTGCCCAGCAGCGCGTTGCCGCCATAGCCCGAGCCGTAGCTCCAGATCTCGCGCGTTTCGGGGTAGTGCACGATGTACTTCACGTCGGGGTTGCAGGGCCAGCTGGTCTGGTCCTTCTCGCCCGGGGCGAGCGGCGCGCCCACGGTGTGCACGCAGGGCACGAACTCGCCGCTCTCGCCCAGCACCTCAATGGCGCCCTTGCCCATGCGCGTCATCAGCTTCATGTTGACGGCGACGTAGGCCGAGTCGGACAGCTCGACGCCGATGTGGGCGATGGGGCTGCCCAGCGGGCCCATGCTGAAGGGGATGACGTACATGGTGCGCCCGCGCATGCAGCCGTCGAACAGCGGCTGGAGCTTGGCGCGCATCTCGGCCGGCGGCGTCCAGTGGTTGGTGGGGCCGGCGTCTTCCTGCCGCTCGCTGCAGATGAAGGTGCGGTCCTCGACGCGCGCCACGTCGGATGGGTCGGACCAGGCCAGGTAGGAGCCGGGACGCTTGGCCGGGTTGAGCTTCTTGAAGGTGCCGGCATCCACCAGCTGCTGGCACAGGCGCTCGTATTCTTCCTGGCTGCCGTCGCACCAGTACACGCTGTCGGGCTTGCACAGTGCGACCATCTCGCCCACCCAGGCGATCAGTTGCGCGTTCTTGACGTAGTCAGGGACGTTCAGGTCCTTGACCATCCCGGGGGTCAGGGGGGCGTTCACGGGCATTGCTCCTAAGTTGAAAATCGCTCTTTCCGAAGGCGGGTGGCCTTGGGAAAGCCGACTTGGGCTCAGGATTGCCGAAAGGGGTGCAGAACGTCCCGACCGCCACCGGCGGTGCAAGTGCCGCGCGGCGCGGGTCAGGCCCGACGCAAAGTGACGATTTTATGAAACCGGGCCGACGCCATGCTGACGGGCGCTGGCCCAGCGATTGCAGGGGGCCGCCGGGTGGCTGTCAGCTCATGCTTTGATAACTAGCAGCGCAGCCTTGGCCGGGCTTTGGGGCCACCTGGCGTGCCGAACCGTGCTGGTCAGGCCATGGTCACCGCGATGAAGGCCAGCAGAAAGATCATGATGGCGCCGGCCAGCGGAATCACCACCGGAATGTGCTTGGTGACGGCTTCGACCGGGTCGTGGTGAATGGTTTCGTCTTGGGCTGGCGCGGACATGGAGGGCCTCTTCAACGTAAGCAACGCAGGGAACCACCCATTCTAGCGGCGGGCCACCGGCCCGGCGCCTGCCTGCGGGCAAACCCTGTGAGCCCGGCGCCCCCCCGCCCCCCCCCCCCCACCGCCGCA
>JAEXBL010000231.1 GCA_023394015.1 Pseudomonadota bacterium
GCTACCGCCTGATGGCCTTTTACCCCTGAGCCGGGCCGGCCGCCGCGAGGCGGGCCGACCGGCTTTCATTCAACCTCAAACCGACCCGACCCATGGCCTCGCTGATTTGCGGCTCCCTCGCCTTCGACACCATCATGAGCTTCGAGGGGCGCTTTGCCGAACAGATCCTGCCGGATCAACTGCATATCCTGAACGTGTCCTTTCTGGTGCCGGCGCTGCGGCGCGACTTCGGCGGCTGCGCCGGCAACATCGCCTACGCGCTGCGCCAGCTGGGCGGCACGCCGCTGCCCATGGCCACGCTGGGCAACGATGGCGATGGCTACCGGCAGCGCCTGCGCGAGCTCGGCATCAGCGACGAGTTCGTGCTGGGCATCGAGGACACCTACACCGCGCAGGCCATGATCATGACCGACCGCGACAACAACCAGATCACCGCCTTTCACCCCGGCGCCATGATGCAGGCGCACCGCAGCCGCATCGCGGCGCGCGATGACATCCGGCTGGGCATCCTGGCGCCGGACGGCCGGGACGCCATGCTGCAGCACGCCGAGCAGTTCCACGCCGCCGGCATTCCGTTCGTGTTCGACCCCGGCCAGGGCCTGCCCATGTTCAACGGCGACGAGCTGGCGCACTTCGTCGACCTGGCCACCTGGGTGACGGTGAACGACTACGAGGGCCGCATGCTGTGCGACCGCATGGGCATCGGGCTGGACGAGCTGTCGCGCCGCGTGCAGGGGCTGGTGGTCACGCTGGGCGGCGAGGGCTGCGAGCTGTGGGAGAACGGCGTGCGCACCCATGTGCCCGGCGTGCAGGCCACGGAGGTGGTGGACCCGACCGGTTGCGGCGATGCCTGGCGGGGCGCGCTGCTGTACGGGTTGGAGCAGGGCTGGCCGCTGGCGCGCTGCGCCGCGCTGGGCCACCGGATGGGGGCGTTGAAGATCGCCAGCCGCGGCCCGCAGAGTTATGCCGTGGACGCGGCGTCGGTGCTGGCGGGCATTTGATCGGCCTGGCGTGCCGGCCCCGCGCCACGGCTTCGCTTCGCTCGATGACCGGCGCTGGCGCGCCATGACGAATGACCAATGACAAAGCGCCGTGCGGGTTGATGCGTTTTGTCATTGATCATGCGCGTCATGCGCAGTGGTTTGTCAT
This sequence comes from Pseudomonadota bacterium, assembly GCA_023394015.1. GTDB lineage: Bacteria > Pseudomonadota > Gammaproteobacteria > Burkholderiales > Burkholderiaceae_C > Ottowia. The sequence goes on from JAEXBL010000231.1 coordinate 1,150, forward strand.
GTGTTTCCGCGCCATGGATAGCTGAGGCGATGGCTGGGGTGGTGATGGATGCTGGGGCGCAGTAGATAGCCGATAGCCCCGCACGCCGCCTTGGCAGCCCAGACCGACCACGAAGAAGCCCGCAGACGATGGCTCGTGCTGCGGGCCTGGCAAGCGTGCCCAGCCAGGTGGCTGTGGCGCGCGGTGCTGAACGCTCAGGGCTTGCTGGCGGTCGGAAACGGCCAGGCGGCCTGGGGGCTCAGCGTGGTTTGCGCGGCCGGCTTCTTGGGGGCCGCGGTCTTGCGGGTGGCGGCTTTCTTGGCCGGTGCCGCCTTCTTGGCGGGCGCGGCTTTCTTGGCCACGACTTTCTTGGCCACGACTTTCTTGGCCGGTGCCGCTTTCTTGGCGACCACTTTCTTCGCCGCTACCTTCTTGGCGGGTGCGGCTTTCTTGGCCACGACCTTCTTGGCCGGCGCCGCCTTCTTGGCGACGACTTTCTTGGCTGCGACCTTGGTGGCCGGTGCTTTCTTCGCGGCGGCCTTCTTGGCCGGTGCCGCCTTCTTCGCCGCGGCTTTTTTCGCCGGTGCTTTCTTTGCAGTTGCCATTTTTTTCTCCTTGATCAAGTTCAACTATCTATCAACAGCAGGAACCGCTTCGCGCCTGTTGGATACGCAAAGCGATTCATGGCGCTGGAGCCTTGCCCCAGCGCCATGAACACGGGCGCACCCACACGCCAACGCCTGGGGCATGCGGGGTGGGTGCTGATTCAGTAACTGCACGTCAAGCCGGCCGATCTCAATCCCAGGACAGCGCGCCGCCGGTCTGGTACTCGATGACCCGGGTCTCGAAGAAGTTGCGCTCCTTCTTCAGGTCGATCATCTCGCTCATCCAGGGGAAGGGGTTTTCCTCGTTGGGGTACAGCGCCTCCAGGCCGATCTGCGTGGCGCGCCGGTTGGCGATGTAGCGCAGGTAGCCCTTGAACATGGAGGCGTTCATGCCCAGCACGCCGCGGGGCATGGTGTCTTCGGCGTAGCGGTATTCCAGCTCGACCGCGCGCTCGAACAGCACCTTGATCTCGGCCTTGAAGGCGGGCGTCCACAGGTGGGGGTTTTCCAGCTTGATCTGGTTGATCAGGTCGATGCCGAAGTTGCAGTGCATCGACTCGTCGCGCAGGATGTACTGGTACTGCTCGGCCGCGCCGACCATCTTGTTCTGCCGGCCCAGCGCCAGGATCTGCGTGAAGCCGACGTAGAAGAACAGGCCTTCCATCAGGCAGGCGAAGACGATCAGGCTTTTCAGCAGCGTCTGGTCGGCCTCCGGCGTGCCGGTGACGAAGGCGGGGTCCATGATCGCGTCGATGAAGGGGATCAGGAACTCGTCCTTGTCGCGGATCGAGGCGATCTCGTGGTAGGCGTTGAAGATCTCGCCCTCGTCCAGCCCCAGCGATTCGACGATGTACTGGTAGGCGTGGGTGTGGATGGCTTCCTCGAAGGCCTGGCGCAGCAGGAACTGGCGGCACTCGGGCGCCGTGATGTGGCGGTAGGTGCCCAGCACGATGTTGTTGGCGGCCAGCGAGTCGGCGGTGACGAAGAAGCCGAGGTTGCGCGTGACGATGCGGCGCTCGTCTTCGGACAGACCGTTCGGATCCTTCCACAGCGCGATGTCGCGGTTCATGTTGATTTCCTGCGGCATCCAGTGGTTGGCGCAGGTGGCCAGGTATTTCTCCCAGGCCCACTTGTACTTGAAGGGCACCAGCTGGTTGACGTCGGTCTGACCGTTGATGATGCGCTTGTCGGCGACGTTGACGCGGCGCTGGCTGGCCGCCTGTGCGGTGCTGGCCGACTGGGCGGGGGTGGGGCGTGCGACATCGGCCTTGAGGGTGGCGATGTCGGGCGCTGCGCTGTGCGGCAGATCGACCACCGGCTGCAGGCGGGGCTGCGGCGTGGTGGGGGTGGCGTCGTCTTCCCAGGTCAACATGGTTTTTCC
>JAEXBL010000489.1 GCA_023394015.1 Pseudomonadota bacterium
CACAGCCCTTAAGATCGCCCCCCGTGAACACCGCCACCGACCTTTCACCCGATGCCGATGCCGCCGTGGAGACGGTGGACAGCGGCTACCTGCAATCCATGGTCGGCTACAACGCGCGCATGGCCGCGCTGGCGGTGATCGGCCACATCCTGCCCGGCCTGCTGCCCTATGGGCTGCGCATCGTCGACTTCTCCATCCTCTCGGTGATCGGCCACAACCCCGGCGTCACCTCGCGGCAGTTGTGCGACGTGCTCAACCTGCTGCCGCCCAACCTGGTGGGCAAGATCGGCGCGCTGGAAAAGCGCGGCCTGCTGCTGCGCCTGCCGCACCCGCTGGACGGCCGTGCGCTCGGCCTGCACCTGACGGCCGAAGGCCAGGCCTTCATGCGCCAGGCCGAAGCCACCGTGCTCCAGCTCGAGGCCGACGCCACCCGCGCCCTCAGCGCCGCCGAGCGGCGCACGCTGATCCGCCTGCTGCAAAAGCTGTATCCGGCAGCGACCTAGCGGGCCGCCCCGTCAGTTCGGTGGGTCGCAGGCGCGCGCCGTGCCGCTACCGACGCGCTGCGCCTGCGGGTGGCCCGATTCGGGAAACGGTTGCAGCCGACCCAGCGCCTGCGCTCCGGCGGCGGCTTCAAGGCTGCCGCCCCCCTTGTCCAGAAAGCAGAAGTTCTCGAACGGCACCGGCGGCTGGAATCCGGGGTGACCAAAGCGCGTCGCCTCGGGACCGATGTATTCACCGATGGGCGCCACGTACTGCCCCGAGGTCAGGCCGCTGGGAAGCACGGCGTGGGCGCTGCCGATCACGCGCGCCATGATGTCGCGCCGCACGGCTCGGGCGTTGTCCTTGGCCGGCCAGGTCTGGCGAAAGCGCCCGAACTGCGCGGCGTTCGATGGCTGCAGCCCGGCCGGACCGGTGAGATCGGTGCCCACGTCGTTGCGGCCGGGGTCGATCAGCCGCACCTCCACCGGTCGCGACGGATCGGTGGTGAAGCCCACGATGCGCACGCGCGTGGTCTCCTCTTGCGGAAACTCCGGAAAGCGCTCGCCCAGCGTGCCCATCAGCGCCATCTCGATGTAGAGGTACACCGGCTCGGCGCCGGGCGAGGTGTAGATGCCCAGCTCTGCCTCCACGCCGTGCGCGGCCACCACGAAGCCGCCCGCCGGATCGGGCACCAGCATGCCGGCGTACATCAGGTGGTCGCCCACGCGCAGCGGCGCTGGCCGGGTCGGGTCGCAACCGGCGAGCGCCGGTGCCAGCGGCTCGGCCGGCACCCCGCCGCAGGTGAAGCGCTTGTCGGCCGGCGGTGGCGGGCGGTTGCCGGCGGGGCATTGCGCGTCGGCCGCCGAGCGCGGCACGCAGACCGGAAAGCCGGTGCGCGCATGCACCGGCGCGTTGTCGGGGTCGAGACCGAAGCGCTGGTCCAGCGGCAGCGCCGCCTTGGCGCCGGCGCCGTTGGCATGGCCATAGATGCCGGTCGGGTCGTTCAGGCGCACGCGGGCGCCGTCGCTGCCGCCGCGGGCGCCCACGCGCAACTCGCCGGTGGCGGCATCGATGGCCTGGATGAAGCCGCTGCCCAGGTGCAGCGCGCCCTGGCTGATGCGCACCACGCCGGCGCGGTATTCGCCATCGACGATGTTCCCCTGCACCTCGGCCTCGAAGGGCACGCGCGGCGGCACCGGGTCCTGCAGCGCCAGCCCGCTGGCCGCCTGCACCGCACCGCCTTGCGGCCCGCGGAACAGGTCCTGCGCCGTGAGGTACTGGCCCGGCATGGTGACCAACAGGTTGCGCGGCAGCGTGACCGGGATGCCGCGCACGCGCAGGGTGGCCGCGCTGAGCGGATCGCCCGGGGTGGTCAGCGTGAACTGCTCGATGTGGCCGAGCATCATGAACGAGGGGTTGGGCACCTGCGCCGTGGCCAGCCCGGCGGCCAGCGCGAGCGTGCCCAGGCAGGGCCAGCGTGGCCACCGGCGTGTGCGTGCAAAGCGGATCTGGGGTGTCATCTCAACCTCCTCCTCGGGATGCCAGGGGCAGCGCGGGCGCCGCGGCGTGCGGATCGCCCAGCGGCACCAGCAGCGGCGACCAGGCGTGCCGCCGCTGGCGGCCGAACTGCACCGCCACGCCCGAGGGCAGCTCCAGCTCGGGCAGGCGGTCCAACTGATCCAGCAGCGAACGCTCGTGCAACAAACGGCCGGCGCGGCTGAGCAACTCGGCCGTCAGCTCTGCCGCCGCCAGGCCGAGCCGGTACCAGGGCGAGGCCGCCACCCCCTCGCCAGCCGGTTGCAGCAGCGCAGCGGGCATCGGCAACACCAGGGTCTGCGTCCATTCCGCACCTGCGGCGCCCTGCACCGCCGGCGCCTGCGCCAGCGGGTAGGCGATGCAGCCCGCACCGGCTTGCCGCAAGGCCGCAGCCAGCGCCGGCCCGGGGGGCAGCCAGCGCACGCCATCAGCCGCACGATCTGCCTCGCCCGACGGTGCGCCGGCTTGCAGCACGCCCACGCGCGCACCGCTGGCGCAAGCGCGCAGCGCCTGCGCCAGTGCGGCGCGCTGCAGCTCGCCCGGCGCCAGC
>JAEXBL010000406.1 GCA_023394015.1 Pseudomonadota bacterium
CGGCCAGCCAGTCCAGGCGCTGGCCCTCGGCGTCGAGGCGACGGCGCAGGGCGCGGGCCAGGCGCTCGTGCAGCGCATCGGCAGCGGCCAGCCACTGCTCGCGCGGGGCGCTGGCCAGCTCGGCGGCGGCGGTGGGCGTGGGCGCGCGCAGATCGGCCACGAAGTCGGCGATGGTGAAGTCGGTCTCGTGTCCCACGCCGCAAATGACGGGCACCGGGCTGGCGGCGATGGTGCGGGCCAGCGGCTCGTCGTTGAAGGCCCACAAGTCCTCGATGGAGCCGCCGCCGCGCACCAGCAGGATCATGTCGATGGGCGGTGCGGTCTTGTCCGCCGGATCGGTGGCCAGAAGATACAGTTTTTGCAGCGCCTGCCGCAGCTCGGCCGGCGCGCCCGCGCCCTGCACGGCGGCGGGCGACAGCAGCACCGGGATGTGCGGCACGCGCCGCGCCAGCGCGTGCAGCACGTCGCGCAGCGCCGCCGCGCCCAGCGAGGTGACCACGCCGATGCCGCGCGGCATGGCCGGCAGCGGTCGCTTGCGGGCGGCATCGAACAGGCCCTCGGCCTCCAGGCGGGCCTTCAGGCGCAGGAACTGCTCGAACAGCGCGCCCTGGCCGGCGCGCTGCATGGATTCGACCACCAGTTGCAAGTCGCCGCGCGGCTCGTACACCGTCAGGCGCCCGCGCACCTCCACCTCGTCACCCTCGCGCGGGCTGAAGTCCAGCAGGCCGGCGGCGCGGCGGAACATGGCGCAGCGCAACTGCCCGCGGTCGTCCTTCAGCGCGAAGTAGCAATGCCCGCTGGCCGCGCGCGTGAAGCTCGACACCTCGCCGCGCACCGCCACGGGATTGAAGCGCGCCTCCAGCGCGTCCGCCACGGCGCGCGTCAGCGCCCCGACTGGCCAGATACGCGGCGCCGCTGCTGGCTGCCGAGGCTCAAACCCTGTGTTCATGCGGCCTGGCGGGCGATTCGGCCGCGCCCGGCCGGCGCAGTACTCCACAGAAACCCTAGGGCAGGTGCGGGCACCGCGGCATCGCCCGCAAACGCCGATGAGTTGGTGCAAGTGCTTGCCATGAAAGGATTTTTTGCTGCCTGCGTGGTCATCAAACTGTCAGAAACGGCGCCAGTGCGTGCTTAGGGGCCGGGGGCGGCCGGGTTCTTCACAAAGTTATCCACAGATTCTGTGCATGGGCGGTGGGGCGGTGGCCGAGGGCCTGTGCGTGCTGGCGTGGCGTGCCCGCCGCGGCCCGTGGGCCGCTGCTGGCGGGGGCGGTTGAGGGCTGCGCCATAATCGCGCGCATTGTTTTTGCTGGTGCCCGGCCCGCCCGTGCGCACCGCGCCGCCCGAGAGAAGACCCTTGCTTTCCATCATACAAGCCGCCGGCTGGCCGATCTGGCCGCTCATCCTGTCCTCCATCCTGGCGCTGGCCTTCATCATCGAGCGCTTCATCAAGCTGAAAACCAGCCGCGTGCTGGGCAGCGGCCTGGTGGACGAGGCCATCGGCGTCTCGCGCGAGGCGGTGCCCGCGCCCGACACCGTGAACCAGCTCGAGCAGCACTCCGCCCTGGGCCTGGTGCTAGCCGCCGGCTGGCGCGCCATCAACAACAACCCGCGCTGCACGCCGGTGGAAATGCGCGCCGCCATGGAGGCCGCCGGCCGCCAGGCTGCGCACCGGCTGGAGCGCTACCTGCCGGCGCTGGCCACCATTGCCAGCGCGGCGCCGCTGCTCGGGCTGCTGGGCACGGTGATCGGCATGATCGAGATCTTCGGCTCGCAGGCACCCACCGCCGGCAGCGCCGTGGGCGGCGGCGACCCGGTGCGACTGGCGCACGGCATTTCGATTGCGCTGTACAACACCGCCTTCGGCCTGATCGTGGCGATCCCGGCGCTGATCTTCTGGCGCTACTTCCGCGCCCGCGTGGACGGCTACATTCTCGAGCTGGAGCTGGCCGCCGAGCGCTTTGCCCGCCACCTGGAGCCGCTGTGCCCCGGCCGCGCCGACGCCGGCCCGGCCAACGGAGCGCGCAAGTGAAGTTCCGCCCCCACCCGCCCGAAGAGCCGGAGATCAACCTGATCCCCTTCATCGACGTGCTGCGGGTGATCCTGATCTTTCTGATGCTGCCCACCACCTACAGCAAGTTCACCGAGCTGCAGGTGACGCTGCCGGTGGCGCACGCCGACGCCTCGCGCGACCGGCCCAAGGAGATCGTGGTGGCCGTGGCCGCCGACGGCCGCTACGCCGTCAACAAGGAGCCACTGGCCGGCAACAGCGTGGAGGCCGTGGCCGACGCCATGCGCGCCTTGGCCGCGCCCGACAGCGTGCTCATCATCAGCGCCGACGCCGCCGCGCCGGTGCAGGCCGCCGTGACGGTGATGGACGCCGCCCGCCGCGTGGGGCTGACGCAGATCACCTTTGCGGCTAGAACAGGAACATCCCCCTGAGGCGCTGACGCGCCTTCCCCCTTCTTGCTGCGCGAAGGGGGACGCACCCAGCGGGCGGGCCAAGCCCTTCCGCGGGTGCCCGCGCATGGCCTGCTCCGCGGCCGTCTGATGGGAGCAAGATGCGGCGTGCGGAAGCGCTATGCTGCGCCGTCATTCCGGCGAAAGCCGGAATCCAGAAGCGCCGCCAGCCCAAAATGCAACTAGAAGCCCCAGCAAGCGCCGGTCGACGCCCGTCGGTCGGCATCCTGGCGGCGGGTTGAGCACCGCTTGATACGAGTCACTGCCACGCCCGCCCCATGCCCCGCGCCTTCCTCGAACACCGCCTGCGCGCCGC
>JAEXBL010000027.1 GCA_023394015.1 Pseudomonadota bacterium
CTTTTGCAACCTCTTCAACCTTTCGCCGCCGAGCGCAGCGATGGCCCGAAAGCATTTGAGGTCCCCTCTGGCCGTGCCGAGAAGCGCAGGGCGTGGGGCGGGCGCGGCAGCGCAGCATGCCCCGCCTCGTGCTCTGACTCGCTGCGGTTGTCTGAGCGGAGCGCTGCAAGCGCGCAGCGAGTTCCGCAGCGCCGCACCACGACCGAGCATCGCAGGTTGCCCGCAGCGAAGCGGAGGGACACGGCCAGTGGGGCGCACTTCTTTTGCCTACACTTTTGGTGTTTGCGTAACTTCGCTTCGCGAAGTGAGCAAACCCCGAGCGCGAAGCGCTCCTTTGCGAGCAAGAAAACTCGCAAAGCGGGTTTCGCTAAAAGTAGGTCGCCCGCCGGGGCGAGACCCGGCCAACAGCACATCCGACACCAATCAACCCGCATCCCCTCCAGACACCGATTGCGGGTGGCTGTGCAAGCGCGCGTACAGGCCGCCCGCGGCCATCAGTTGGGCGTGCGTGCCTTGCTCCACGATGCGCCCGCGCTCCATCACCACGATGCGGTCGGCGTGCTCGATGGTGGACAGGCGGTGGGCGATGACCAGCGTGGTGCGCCCGGCCATGGCGCGGGTGATGGCCTGCTGCACCAGGCGCGCGCTTTCGGTGTCGAGGGCGCTGGTGGCCTCGTCCAGCAGCAGCACCGGCGCGTCCTTGTACAGCGCGCGGGCAATCGCCAGCCGCTGGCGCTGCCCGCCCGAGAGCTGGGTGGCGTTGTGGCCCAGCACGGTGTCGATGCCGCTGGGCAGGGTGGCAACGTGGGCGGCCAGGTTGGCGTCGTGCAGGCAGCGCTGCACGCGCTCGCGGTCGATGCTGGGCGCGCCCAGCGCCACGTTGGCGGCCACGGTGTCGTTGAGCATGGTCACGTCCTGGCTGACCAGACCGAACTGCGCGCGCAGCCCGGCCAGCGGCCAGGCGGCGATGTCGGTGCCGTCCAGCAGCACCTGGCCGCTGCTGGGTCGCACAAAGCGCGGCAGCAGGTTCACCAGCGTGGTCTTGCCCGAGCCGGAGGGGCCGACCAGGGCCACGGTCTCGCCGGCGGCCACCTGCAGCTCGATGCCGTCCAGCGCCGGTTCGGCGTCGTCGGCGTAGCGCACGCTGACGGCGCGCAGGGTCAACTCGCCGCGGGCGCGGGGCGTGGGCTCGGCGCTGGGGGCGGGGCCGGCCTCGGGCTGCACCTGGTCCATCAGGTCCAGGCCGCGCTCCAGCGCCGCCAGGCCGCGCGTCACCGGGCCCACCACGTCGGTCATGCGGCGCAGCGGCTGGATCAGCATCAGCATGGCGCCGATGAAGGACACGAAGCTGCCCACGGTGATGCCACCGCCGCTGTCGCGCTGGCCCTGGGTCAGCGCAATGCCGATCACCACCGACAGCGCCACCGCCGCCGCCATTTGCGCCAGCGGCATGGCCGCGGCCGAGGCGCTGGTGGCCTTGATCGACAGCCCGCGCAGGCCGCGGCTCAGGCGCTCGAAGCGCTCGGCCTGCTGGCCCTGCGCGCCGTGCAGCCGCACCATGCGGTGCGCCAGCACGTTTTCTTCCACCACGTAGGCCAGCTCGTCGGTGGCGCTTTGCGACAGCCGCGTGTAGCGGTACAGGCGCCGCGACATGGTGCGCATGATCAGCGCCACCACCGGCACCAGCACCAGCACGATCAGCGTCAGCGACCAGTTCAGATACAGCAGGTAGGCCATCAGCGCCACGATGGTGAAGCTGTCGCGCCCCAGGTTGAGCAGCGACTGCACCAGCATGGTGGTGCCGGTCTGCACCTCGTAGACGATGGTGTTGGCCAGCTGGCTGGCGCTCTGGCGCGCGAACAAGGACAGCTCGGCGTGCAGCAGGCGGTCGAACAGCTGCCGCCGCAGCTTGACCATGCCCTCGTTGGCGATGCGCGCCAGCGCGTACTGGCTGCCGAAATGCGCCACGCCGCGCAGCGCGAACAGGCCCACGATGGCCACCGGCACCAGCCACACTGGCAGGCTGCCTTCGGTGAAGCCCTCGTCCAGCAGGGGCTTGAGCAGCGCCGGCACCGAGGCCTCGGTCAGCGCGCTGACCAGCGTGCCCGCGATGGCGATGATCCAGCCCAGGCGGTACTCGCTGAAATAGCTGCGCAGGCGCGCCAGCCGCGCGCCCAGCGGCCGCTGCGCGGAGGGCGAGGCGGGCGGCTGGGTGCGGGAAGTGGTCATGAACAGGGGCTAGGGCAGGAGAAGGCGCGGCCCACCCGGCGGGGGCCAAGCCGCCCGCGATTCTACGAAGGCGGCTGTGACACGCGCACGACCAACGGCGCGGGGAACCAACGCCGCGCGCGCCGCTCACACCACGCGCCGAGGGCGCATACAGTTTGTCACCTGCCTTGCGCCCGAATGTGTAACATGTTGACCCGATACAGGCGCCGGTTCAAGAAGTGTTGATGGCGCTTTCCCCAGTTCACTGCATGACCCTCCCCAAATCCCTGAGCATTCCCCCCGATCTGCGTCGCCGCGCCCTGGTGTCGGCGCTGGCCGCCGGCCCGGCCCTGCCGGCGCTGGCGCAGTTCCGCGTCGAAGTCTCCGGCGTCGGCCTGACGCAGCTGCCCATTGCCCTGGTGCCGTTTCGCGGCGAGGACGCCGCGCCGCAGAAGATCAGCGCCATCGTCCGCGCCGACCTGGAGCGCAGCGGCCAGTTCCGCCCGGTCGACGCCAGCGGCCAGGCCATGGATGAGACCACCCGGCCCGACTTGTCGCTGTGGCGCCAGCGCAGCGCCGACGCGCTGGCCGGCGGCAGCATCACGCGCCTGCCCGATGGCCGCTACGACGTGCGCTTTCGCCTGTGGGACGTGGTCAAGGGCCAGGACCTGGGCGGCCAGGGCTACGTGGTGCCGCAGGCCGATTTGCGCCTGGCGGCGCACAAGATCGCCGACTACATCTATGAAAAGCTGACCGGCGAGAAGGGCGTGTTCTCTACCCGCCTGGCCTACGTCACCAAGGCCGGTAGCCGCCACACGCTGTGGGTGGCCGACTCCGACGGCGAGAACGCGCAGGCCGCGCTGGGCAGCCCCGAGCCCATCATCTCGCCCACCTGGTCGCCCAATGGCGCGCAGCTGGCCTACGTGTCGTTCGAGGCGCGCAAGCCGGTCATCTACGTGCACGACGTGGCCAGCGGTCGGCGCCGCCGGCTGGCCAACTTCCGCGGCTCCAATAGCGCGCCGGCCTGGTCGCCCGACGGGCGCAGCCTGGCCGTCACCCTGTCGCGCGACGGCGGCTCGCAGCTCTACCTGATCAGCGCCGGCGGCGGCGAGCCGCGCCGCCTGACGCAGTCCCAAAGCATCGACACCGAGCCCGCCTTCTCGCCCGACGGCAGCAGCATCTACTTCGTCAGCGACCGCGGCGGCGCGCCGCAGATCTACCGCATGCCTGCCAGCGGCGGCGCGGCCCAGCGCGTCACCTTCAGCGGCGGCTACAACGTGTCGCCCTCCATCAGCCCCGACGGGCGCTACCTGGCATACGTGTCGCGCACCGGCGGCTACAAGTTGCAGGTGATGGAGCTGGCCACGGGCAAGGTCACCGCCGTCACCGACACCGCGGAAGACGAAAACCCCAGCTTCGCGCCCAACAGCCGCCTGATCGTCTACGCCACCCGCCAGGGTGGGCGCGAGGCGCTGATGACCACCACCGTGGACGGCCGCATCAAGGCCCGGCTGGCCGGCAAGAGCGGCGACATCCGCGAACCGTCCTGGGGCCCGTTCCAGCGCTGAGTTCCCAGCAGGGGCCGCCCGGGCGGCCCCGCATCCCTTCCATCTTTCAATCAGGAGTGAAAACAATGACGATCAAGCGTTATCTGATGGTGGCCGCACTGGCGGCGGTGCTGGCCGGCTGCGGCTCCAGCGTCAAGCTCGATCCGCCGATCCAGGGCAGCGGCGCCGACGCCAGCGCCACCGGCCAGGGCGCCGATGCACAGGGCGCGGGCCAGAGCACCGTGACCCAGGTGCAGGCCGGTGCCGCCGGGGCGGATGCCGCCGGTCCGGCCGGCGTGGGGCGCGTCATCTACTTCGACTTCGACAGCTTTACCGTCAAGCCCGAGTTCCAGCCGCTGGTGGACCAGCACGCCCGCTTTCTGCAGAGCAACCGCGGCCGCAGCGTGGCCGTCGAGGGCCACACCGACGAGCGCGGCAGCCGCGAATACAACCTGGCCCTAGGCCAGAAGCGTGCCGAGGCCGTGCGCCGCGCACTGACGCTGGTGGGCGCCACCGACGCGCAGGTCGAGGCGGTGAGCTTCGGCGAGGAAAAGCCCGCTGTGGCCGGTGCCGACGAGGACGCCTACTCGCAGAACCGCCGTGTCGAAATCCGCTACCGCTGACCGCGCCGTGATGCCGATGCACGTGCTGCGCGCCGCCGTGCTGGCGGCCAGCTGCCTGGTGGCGCAGGGCGCCGCGCAGGCGCAGCTGTTCGGCGACGACCAGGCGCGCCAGGCCATCCTGGACCTGCGCCAGCGCTTCGACCAGTCGGTGGCGGCGCAGAACCGCCTGGTCGAGGAGAACACCCAGATGCGGCGCAGCCTGCTCGATCTGCAGCAGCAGATCGAGTCGCTGCGCGGCGAGCTGGCCCGCATGCGCGGCCAGGAAGAGCAGCTCCCGCGCGCGCTTGGCGAGCTGAAGAAGCTGCAGGACAGCCAGCAGGCGCTGGACGAGCGCCTGCGCCAGTTGGAGTCCGGCGAGGCCGGGCGCAGTGCCGATCCCGCCGGCGGTGGCGGCCTGAACGACGGCGCCGCGGCCAGCGAGCAACCCGACTACGACGCCGCCCTGGCGGTGTTCCGCGCGGGCGACTTCAAGGGCGCGCAGACCGCCTTTGCCAACTTCATCAAGCGCTACCCGCGCAGCAACCTGGCGCCCTCGGCCCTGTTCTGGCTTGGCAATGCGCAGTACGCCACGCGCGACTACAAGGAAGCCATCACCAACTTCCGCTCGCTGCTGACGGCCTCGCCCAGGCACCAGCGCGCGCCCGAGGCCATGCTGTCGATCGCCAACTGCCAGATCGAGCTGAAGGACACCCGCGCCGCCCGCGCCACGCTGGAGTCGCTGGTCAAGACCTACCCGCAGTCCGAGGCCGCGCAGGCGGGCAAGGAGCGGTTGAATAGATTGAAATAAGGCGCATCCCCCTGAGCGGCTGGCGCCGCTTCCCCCTTCTCTCGCTGCGCTGCGCTTCGCGGGAAGGGGGACAACGCCAGTGGCCGGCACAGGTCCGGCCACGGCGTTCGCTGGGATGGCCTGCTCCGCGGCCTTCTGGCTCTTCGGGGTCGCGCGCTGCGGGCGGTGTGGTGCGCAGCGGTAGGCATGGGCTGTCTCCGGCCGTTATTGGGTCGGGCTTTTGATCGATTCCGATCTTCGCCTTATAATGCGCAGTTCCCTTGCCGCACCCTGATTCGACGCCGGGGGCGGCTTTTCTCATCCACAAGGAGAGTCAATGCGTCACTATGAAATCATTTTGCTGATCCATCCGGATCAGAGCGAGCAGGTTCCGGCCATGCTGGAGCGCTACAAGGGTATGATCACCGCCGGCGGCGGCAAGATCCATCGCCAGGAAGACTGGGGCCGCCGTCAGCTGGCCTACCAGATCAACAAGCTGGCCAAGGCCCACTACTTGTGCCTGAACATCGAGGCCGACCAGGCCGTGATGGGCGAGTTGGAGCACGCCTTCCGCTTCAACGACGCCGTGCTGCGCCACCTGACGGTGCAGATGAAGAAGGCCGAGACCGGCCCCTCGTCGATGATGAAGACCGTCGAGCGCGAAGAAGCGCGCAAGGCCCAGCAGGCGGAGACCACCAACTAAAGCATGCCGGGGCGTGTGCGCCGGCCGGCCGGGCCGCGGTGAACCAGACCCGCCTCACGGCCTGCATCGTCGAGATGGGCGCCGTGCGCCTGACCCCCGCCGGCGTGCCGGCGCTCGATGTGCGGCTCGAACACGAGTCGCGGATCGAGGAGGGCGGCAGCCCCCGGCAGGTCCGGGCAGCGCTCCGGGCGGTGGCCCTGGGCGCCGTGGCCGAACGGCTGGGCCGGCAGGCGGTGGGCTCCACCTGGTGCTTCACCGGCTTTCTGGCCAGCCCGCGCAACGCCAAGCATGTGGTGCTCCACATCCAGGATTTTCAGCAAGATCAGTTTCAAGGAGGCTCTTAAATGGCCACGTTCAAGAAATTTAACAAGGATCGGCGCCCGCGCCGCAACACCCAGTCGCTGCTGTTCAAGCGCAAGCGCTTCTGCCGCTTCACGGTGGCCGGTGTCGAGGAGATCGACTACAAGGACATCGACACCCTGCGCGACTTCATCAGCGAGAACGGCAAGATCGTGCCGGCGCGCCTGACCGGCACCCGCGCCATCTACCAGCGCCAGCTCAACAACGCCATCAAGCGCGCGCGCTTCCTGGCGCTGCTGCCTTACACCGACAAGCACCGCGTCTGACAAGGAGCACACCATGGAAGTCATTCTTCTGGACAAGGTCGTCAACCTGGGTGATCTCGGTGAGATCGTCAAGGTCAAGCACGGCTACGCCCGCAACTACCTGATCCCCACCGGCCGCGCCCGCCGTGCCACCGAGGCCGCCAAGGCCGAGTTCGAGGCCCGCCGCGCCGAGCTGGAAAAGCTGGCCGCCGAGAAGCTGGCCGCCGCCCAGGCCGTGGGCGAGAAGCTGAACGGCCAGGCCATCAAGCTGACGCAAAAGGCCGGCGTGGACGGCCGCCTGTTCGGCTCGGTCACCAACCACGACATCGCCGACGAGCTGAAAAAGCAGGGCTTCGACGTGCACAAGTCGCAGGTGCGCCTGCCCGAAGGGCCCATCAAGACCGTGGGCGACAACACCGTCCAGGTGTCGCTGCACACCGACGTGGACGCCGAGATCACCGTCTCGGTGCTGGGCGAGACGGCCTGATCCCGCCACACCCCGGACGGGCCTCATCCGCACAAGCCGCCCACCGTCTGGTGGGCGGCTTTTGTTTTGGCGGGCCGGCCTGGGTCAGCCTGGGCCGGTGCGGCCCAGTAGGTTCTCGAAACAGGTCGGCCAGGGCGCCCCCCGCGCTTGTCCACAAGTGGGGCGCATCAGCGCACCGGGCGTGCACCGCTTGTCCACAGACTTGTCCCATGACAAGCCGGGCCTGCGCGCTTAGCATTGGTCCAGCTTTTTTTACCGTCCCACCTGCTTGCCGATGTCTTCTGTTCTTCCCCCCGCCTACGCCGAACTCGGCGACGATGTGCCCACCGACCGCCAGATCGCGCAGCTGCGCATTCCGCCCCATTCGCTGGAGGCCGAATCCAGCGTGCTCGGCGGCCTGCTGCTGGACAACGGCGCCTGGGACCGCGTGGGCGACGTGCTCATCGACAGCGACTTCTACCGCTACGAGCACCGCCTGGTCTATGCCGCCGTCGGCAAGCTGATCAACGAGACCAAGCCGGCCGACGTCATCACCGTCCACGAGGAACTGCAGCGCCAGGGCAAGGCCGACGAGATCGGCGGGCTGGCCTACCTGAACGCGCTGGCGCAGTACGTGCCCAGCGCCAGCAACATCCGCCGCTACGCCGAGATCGTGCGCGAGCGTTCCATCCTGCGCAAGCTGGTCAGCGCCAGCGACGAGATCGCCACCAGCGCCTTCAACCCGCAGGGCCGCCCGGTGGACAAGATCCTGGACGAGGCCGAATCCAAGATCTTCCACATCGGCGAGGAAGGCTCGCGCATGAAGCAGGGCTTTCAGCCCATGGACAGCCTGGTGGTGCAGCTGCTCGACCGCGTGCAGGAGATGGCCGACAACCCCAACGACGTCACCGGCGTACCCACCGGCTTCATCGACCTGGACCGCATGACCGCCGGCCTGCAGCCGGGCGACCTGGTGATCCTGGCCGCGCGCCCGTCGATGGGCAAGACGGCGTTTGCCATCAACATCGCCGAGCACGTGGCGCTGAACGAGGGCCTGCCGGTGGCTGTGTTCTCGATGGAAATGGGTGCCGCCCAGCTGGCGGTGCGCATCGTCGGCTCCATCGGCCGCATCGACCAGAGCCATTTGCGCACCGGCAAGCTCACCGACGACGAATGGCCACGCCTGACCGAGGCCATCGAGCGCCTGCGCAACGTCAGCCTGCACATCGACGAGACGCCCGGCCTCACGCCATCCGAGCTGCGCGCCAACGCCCGGCGCCTGGCGCGCCAGTGCGGCAAGCTGGGGTTGATCGTGGTCGATTACCTGCAGCTGATGAGCGGCAGCAGCAGCGGCGACGAGAATCGCGCCACCGAGCTGGGCGAAATCTCGCGCGGCCTCAAGGCCCTGGCCAAGGAGCTGCAATGCCCGGTGATCGCGCTGTCGCAGCTCAACCGCAGCGTCGAGCAGCGCACCGACAAGCGCCCCATGATGAGCGACCTGCGCGAATCCGGCGCCATCGAGCAGGACGCCGACATCATCATGTTCATCTACCGCGACGACTACTACAACAAGGACTCGCGCGAGCCCGGCATGGCCGAGATCATCATCGGCAAGCAGCGCAACGGGCCCACGGGCACCGTCAAGCTCACCTTCTTGAAGCACCTGACGCGGTTCGAGAGCGCGCCCATCGGCATGGGCAGCGACGATTTCTAAGGCGGGGTTCGCCCAGGCTCAGGCCGCGGCGGGACAGGCCTTCTCCGGGGCCAGGTACCAGCCGACGCCGTGGCGGGTGTGGATGCCGCTGAAGCCGTGCCGTTGCAAGGTCTTGCGCAGCAGGTGCACGTGCGAGCCCAGGGCGTTGCTGCTGGGCGGCTCGCCCTGCCACAGCTGCATCTCCAGGGTCTGCCGTGACAGGGTGCGCTCCCCGTAGCGCAGCAGCAATTCCAGGATCATGCGGCACTTGCGCGGCAGCGCCACGGCTTCGCCGTGGACGGTGACGCGCTGCTCGGCCGGCACATAGCGCAGCGGGCCGTGCTGCAGCGCGAAGGCGTGCTCGGCCAACTGGCGTGAGCGGCGCAGCAGGGCGCGCGTGCGCATCGCCACTTCCGGCAACGCCAGGGGCTTGACCATGACGTCGTCCGCCCCGCAGGCAAAGCCATGCAGGCGCTCCGCCAGGCCGGTGCGCGCGGTCGTCATCAGCACCGGCGTGGGCAGCTGCAGCTGCTCGCGCAGGTGCTTCAGCACCTCATAGCCGTTCTGGCCGGGCAGGTCGGCATCGAGCAGCACCAGATCGTGATCCTCCCGCGCCAGTTGATGCAAGGCGGCGGGGCCGTCGGCGGCGAAGTCCACCGCATGGCCCTCGTTTTCAAGGCAATGGCACAGGGTTTGGGCGGCAGGCAAATGGTTTTCAACCACCAGCAAGGTGGCCGGCGGCGGGCGACAAGCCGGTGAGGCGGGGGCGGGTGAGACAGGCATGCTTACGATTGTAAATGAGACCAATTCGCAATCGTATTGACTGAGACTGAAACCTGCAGGCAGCCTGCGCGCCTGCCTGGCGTGTTGCCCCGCTGTTGCGTCCATGCATAAGAATGATTCTCATTTGATGAAAACTTGACGCCTGCTTTTCTATGCTCCTCGCCGGATGTCGCTGGCCCGGAGGAGGGCTGCGCGCGATGCCAGCAATCACGAGCAGGAGTTTTTTTGATGTCAAGCATGCCTTTGTCCGGCGCCATGGCGCACGCGCCGCTGTTGCCGCTGGAGAGCTTTCAACCCGCCTTTGGCCGCTCGGTCGTCATGGGGGCGGTGCTGGGCGGCGCGGTGGCCGTGTCGCCCCTGATGGCCCAGGCCCAGGCGCCGGCCGAGGTGCCGACGCTGGGCACCGTGGAGGTGCGCGAGACGGCGCCCGACGACGCCTACCAGCCCCCGGCCCAGCTGGACAGCCCCAAGTTCACGGCACCGCTGCTCGACACGCCGAAGTCGGTCACGGTGATTCCCGAGGCCCTGATTCAGGACCGCGGCGCCACCTCGCTGCAGGACGTGCTGCGCACCACGCCGGGCATCACGC
>JAEXBL010000040.1 GCA_023394015.1 Pseudomonadota bacterium
CCTGCCCCGGCGGCTGGCGCCCGCGCTCCAATAACGGCGCCAGCGCCGCGGCCGCGGGCAGCCGCGGGGCGGCGGTGATGGCCGCGCGCAGCGGCGTGGTGGGGGACAGCTCGGCGTGCAGGGCGGCGAAGGGATCGGCGGTGGGCATGGCGGCGGCTCTGGGCAAGGCGTGGACGGGACAAATTAAAAACACCATTGTTCCGGCGATCAATACGAATGTTTCGCCAAATTAGGCTGCTTCAACCGCACAATATTCGGCCTTGAGCGACACCGCCCCCACCCTCGACCGGATCGACGTGCGCATCCTGCAAGCCCTGCAGGCCGACGGCCGCATCAGCAACCTGAAGCTGGCCGAGGCCGTGGCCCTGTCGCCCACCGCCGTGCTGGCGCGGGTGCAGCGGCTCACGCGGGATGGCTTCATCCTCGGCTACCACGCCGAGCTGAACCCGGCCCGGCTGGGGCGCGGCCTGGTGGTGTTCGTCGAGGTGCTGCTGGATCGCACCACGCCGGGCGTGTTCGACCAGTTCAAGGCCGCCGTGCAGGTGCACGACGAGATCATGGAATGCCACATGGTGGCCGGCGGCTTCGACTACCTGCTGAAGACCCGCATGGCCGACATGGCCGCCTACCGGGCCTTCGCCGGCCGCGTGCTGTGGCAGTTGCCCGGCGTGCGCGAAACACGCACTTACGCGGTGATGGAAGAGGTGAAAAGCGGCACGGCGCTGCCGCTGGGCTGAGCTGGCAGTCCTGAAGGGAAACATGACCTCGCTGCCGCTCGATGACCGGCGCTGCCGCGCCATGACAAATGACCAAGGCGCCGCGCCTGACGCTGCCTTTTGTCATTCGTCATGCGCTCGTCAGAGCGCGGTCATTCGTCATGGGTTTCATGCGCTGCGGGTGGTGCGCAGCGCCACGGACAACTGAAGTGAAACATGACCTCGCTGCCGCTCGATGACCGGCGCTGACGCGCCATGACAAATGACGAAGGTGCCGTGCCGGCCGATACGTTTTGTCATTCGTCATGCGCTCGTCAGAGCGCGGTCATTTGTCATGCGCTTCATGCGCAGCGCCAGGGATAAATGTTATGTCCTTGGATATCAAACCGTCCCGCGCCGCCCCATCAGCGTGCTCTTGCCGAACAGGCTTTCGACCAGATCGACCGCCAGCTCCGCCGTCTTGTTGTGGCTGTCGAAGGCGGGGTTGAGCTCGACGATGTCGAGCGAGGCCAGGCGGCCGGTGTCTGCCACCATCTCCATGCACAGCTGCGCCTCGCGGTAGGTGGGGCCGCCGCGCACGGTGGTGGCCACGCCGGGGGCGATCTCGGGGTCGAGAAAGTCCACGTCCAGGCTGAGGTGCAGGTGCGTCGATGCCTCCATGCCGGCCAGTGCGCGTTCCATCGCCGCGCGCATGCCGTGCTCGTCGATGAAGCGCATGTCGAACACCTCGATGCCGGCGGCGTGCACCAGTTGCTTTTCGCCCGCGTCGACGCTGCGGACGCCGATCTGGCGCAGCGCCTGCGGATTCAGCGCCGACCGCCCGGCCGAGAAGCCACCGATGCCCACCAGTTCGGGCGGCCCGTCGCCGCACAGGCTGGCCACCGGCATGCCGTGGATGTTGCCGCTGGGCGTGAGCGCGGCGGTGTTGAAGTCGGCATGGGCGTCGAACCACAGCACGCGCAGCGGGCGCCCCGTCGCGTGGCAATGCCGCGCCACGGCGCTGATGGTGCCGATGGCCAGGCTGTGGTCGCCGCCCAGCAGCACAGGCAGTTGCCCGGCCTGCAGCGCGGTCAGCACCGCCTGGTGCACGGCGCGGCACCAGGCCGCCACTTCGGGCAGGTGGCGAAAGCCGGCCACCGGCGGCGCGCAGGGGTTGGGCGGGCCGGCCAGGTTGCCGGCGTCGATGACCTCGGCGCCCTGGCCGCGCAGCGCCTCGACCAGCCCGGCCACGCGCAGCGCCTCGGGCCCCATGCTGGCGCCGCGCGCGCCGGCGCCGATGTCGGTGGGGGCGCCGATGAGGCGGATCGGTGGATACACAGGCATGGTGACGAACCCATGACAAAAACGCTGGGAAGTTTACCGATGGGAACGGCACGACTGTGCGGAGCGGCGCCCCGCATCTAAAGTGCCCAGGGTCAATGGACCGCGGCAGCCATACCTGCTTGCGGCCCTTTTGCTATTGTTCAAGGAGCAACCAACATGTCCGGCCCCATCCAGCGTCCCGCCCCCATCGCGCCTCCGCCTCCCCCACCGCCGGTGCGGCCGCAAAGCCCCGGCGCCCACCGCGCGGGCGCGCCTGGCCACGCCGGTACGCCGGCGCCCGCAGCGCCCCGGCAGAACGATCAACTGACCATTCCCTCGGCCACGCCGGGCTACGAGCAGCAATACGAGGTGCGCCAAGGCGACACGCTGAGCGGCATTGCGCGCCGCCATGGGGTGAGCCTGGACGAGTTGCTGCAGGCCAACCCACAGTTCGACCTGCACAGCGTGGGCAACGGCATCGACTTCCAGCGCGGCGCCCCCGGCACCTGGGACGCCGACGCCATCTTCGTGGGCGACAAGATCCAGCTGCCGCAGGCAGGGCCAACGCAGGCTCCCGCGCCGTCGCCCGAGCCTGCGCCCGCGCCGACTCCGGCCCCGGCGCCCACCACCACGCCTGTGCCCACACCCGCACCCAGCCCGGCACCGTCGCCTGCACCTGCACCTGCACCTGCACCGCAGCCTGCACCACTGCCGACGCCGGGACCCCAGCCCACGCC
>JAEXBL010000050.1 GCA_023394015.1 Pseudomonadota bacterium
GCATCAGCCGCACGCCCTTGCGCGAGGCACTGAAGGTGCTGGCCGCCGAAGGCCTGGTGACCATGAAGCTGCGCCGCGGCGCCTATGTGACCGAGGTGTCCGAAAAAGACCTGGCCGACGTGTACCACCTGCTGGCGCTGCTGGAGGCCGACGCCGCCGACGCCGTGGCCCGCCATGCCAGCGCAGAGCAACTGGCCGAACTGCAGCAGCTGCATGCCGAGCTGGCCGGCGCGCTGGGCGAGCAGGAGCGCTTTTTTTCAATCAACGAGCGCTTTCACATGCGCCTGCTGGCGCTGTCCGGCAACCGCTGGCGCGCGCAAATGGTGGCCGACCTGCGCAAGGTGATGAAGCTCAACCGCCACGCATCGCTGTTTCAGCGCGGGCGGATGGAACAGTCGCTGGCCGAGCACGAGGCCATCGTGCAGGCCCTGCTGCGGCGCGACGGGGCTGCCGCCCATGCCGCCATGCGTGCCCACTTCGCCAGTGGGCTGCAGGCAGCGGCGCACGCCCTGCCCTGATCCGAGTTCTGATGCGGCGACCGCGCGCCGCCCGGCGTCAAAGCCCGAACAGGCGCGCCAGCCAGCCCTTCTTTTTCTGCTGGGCGGCCAGCTCCTGCAGCACTTCGGCCTTCAGCTGCTCCTTCTCCGCAGCGTGGCCGCCGGCCGCCATGCGCAAGTAGGCCTTGGCCGAGTCGACATAGCCATGGTCCTCGTTGCGGATGTGGTTGAACAGCCAGCGCGACAGCATGCCGTGCAGTTCGCTGGCTACGTCCTCGCCGGCATCGAAGCGGCTTTGCATCTCGGCCACCTTGCGCACGAACAAGTCGTGCACCTTCTTGTGCGGCCCGGCAAACAGGTAGCCTGCGTTCTCCATCAGGCTTTCCTCGAAGGCGAAATGGGACATCGTGTAGTCGACCATCTCGGCAATCACCTCGCCCACGCCGGCGCGGTCGGGCGTCTCGCGCAACTCGTTCAGCCTGTTGATGTAGTCGAGGATACGGCGGTGCTGGTTGTCGATCTCAGCAATCCCGGTATCCAAGTCCGATGTCCAGTTGAGTTTCGCCATCGTATCTACCTTGGTATTAGTGGTTGAGAATGTGGGCGGATATTGGCGGCAGTTGCCCCGCTGCGGCTTGACACACATCAAGACGGTGGCCGTTGCAGGCTGATAGACAGCTTAACCGAGAAGAATTCACACCTGTCGGGCTGCCCGTGCGATCCGGTACGCTGGACGCGATGACCCCAGGAAGCCTGACCTGCCCGCTATATGATTCATAGCTGCCAGTGCTTGCCCGACCACCACCCGACATGAATTCTTCAACCCATCCGCCCGCCGCCCCGGCACCATCGCGCCGCGCCCTGCTGATCGCCGCCCTGGCCTGTGGCGCGGCGGCCACGGCACGCGCCCAGGGGCAGGACGCCGCCGTGTACCCCCGCCCCGCCGCCGTGCCGGGCGGGGTGGCGCGCATCGACCTGGGACCGGCGCCCACGCGCCCGCAGGCCTTGGCCGGCGAGGCCCCGCTGCTGGTGGTGGGCGATGCCATCGTCTGGACGGCGCTGGTCGGCATTCCCCTGTCGGCCGATCCCGGCGAGGCCCGCATCCGCGTCCGCAGCGCCGAGGGCGAGCGCGACATCGCCTACACCATCACGCCCAAGCGCTACGCCGAGCAGCACCTCAAGGTGTCACCGCGCACCGTCGATCTGGCGCCCGAGGACCTGGCCCGGCACCAGCGCGAGCGGGCGCACCAGCAGGGCGTCATCGCCACCTTCAGTGCGCCGCCGGCCGGCAGCCTGCGGATGCAGCCGCCCTGCGCCGGCCGCCGCTCCAGCCCGTTCGGGCTGCGGCGCTTCTTCAACGGCCAGCCGCGCAACCCGCACAGCGGCATCGACATCGCTGCGCCCACCGGCACGCCGGTGGTGGCGCCCTTGCCCGGCACCGTGATCGACACCGGCGACTACTTCTTCAACGGCCACACCGTGTGGCTGGACCACGGCGGCGGTCTGCTGTCGATGCTGTGCCACCTGAGCCGCATCGACTGCCAGGTGGGCGAGCGCCTGGCCACCGGCCAGCGCCTGGGCGCCGTGGGCGCCACCGGCCGCGTGACCGGCCCGCACCTGCACTGGACCGTGAGTCTGAACCGGGCCTCGGTCGACCCGGCCCTGTTTCTGGAGGCCTGAGACAGGCCTGCCTGCCGCCCGCTGGCGCGTTGACACCGCACCGGCCCACTGCCAGCATCCCCGCCATGCCCTTGAACACCCGCCTCACCCCGCGCACCTGGCGCGCCCGCCTGCTGCCCCTGACCGCCGCCCTGCTGCTGGCTGGCTGCACGCTGCCGCCGCTGGCGCCGCCCATCGCCACCCGCACGGCGCCGTTCAGCGACGGCATCGGCATGCGCTTCGTGCACGTGCCGGCGGGCGAGTTTCTGATGGGCAGCGACGAATCGCCGCAGGCCCTGGCCCAGGCCTTTCCGCACGCCGACCCGGACCGCCTGGCCGAGCTGGTGGACGAGCAGCCGGTGCACCGCGTGCGCATCACGCGCGACTTCTGGCTGGGCGCCCACGAGGTCACCGTGGGCCAGTTCCGCGCGTTCGTGCAGGCCAGTGGCTACGTGCCCGAATCGGTGCGCGACGGCACCGGCGCCTACGGCTTCAACCCCAATTACGACCCGGCGCTGACCGAGCGCGGCGACCTGTTCGAAGGGCGCGACCCGCGCTACTCCTGGGCCAACCCCGGCTTTGCCCAGACCGACGATCACCCGGTGGTCAACGTGACCTGGAACGACGCCGTGGCCATGGCCGCCTGGCTGAGCCAGCGCGAAGGCGTGGCCTACCGCCTGCCCACCGAGGCCGAATGGGAATACGCCGCCCGCGGGGGCACGCGCACGCGCTTTCCCGCCGGCGACGACCCCGACGTGCTGCTCACCAGCGCCAACACCTTCGACTACGAAACCGCGCTGCGCTGGCCGCGCTGGCGCGAGCAGGCCGGCCGGGGCAGCGACGGCTTTGCCTTCACCGCGCCGGTGGGCAGCTTCGCGCCCAATGCCCTCGGCCTGCACGACATGATCGGCAACGTGTGGGAATGGGTGGCCGACTGGTACGACGAGCACTACTACGCCCAGTCGCCCGACACCGACCCGCCCGGCCCCACCAGCGGCGAGGTGCGTGCGCGGCGTGGTGGCTCCTGGCACAGCTGGCCGCTGTATGCGCGCGTCGCGTACCGCAACTACAACACGCCGCCATCGCGCCACGTGCTGGGCGGCTTCAGGCTGCTGCGCGAACAAGGCGCGCCATGACCCATGACCCCAGGCGCCACGCCTGACGATGGCGTTTGTCATTTGTCATGCGCTCGTCAGAGCGCGGTCATTCGTCATGCGCAGTGCTATGGATGACGGCTAGGACAACCACAGCTCCCCGGGCTCGTCCGGCGGGGCTTGCCGGGCGTTCTGGCTGCGCTTTTCGATCTCGTCACCGCTCTCGCGCTCGCCGATCTGCTGGCGCCACATGGCGTAGTACAGGCCGCCAAGCGCCACCAGTTCGTCGTGGCTGCCGCTCTCCACGATGCGGCCGCGCTCCAGCACGTGGATAACGTCGGCGTAGCGAATGGTGGACAGCCGGTGCGCGATCAGGATGCTGATCTGCGTGCTCTCCTGCGCGATGCGGCGCACGGTTTCCGTCACCTGCTGCTCGGTCAGCGAATCCAGCGCCGAGGTGGCCTCGTCGAAGATCAGCAGGCGCGGCTCGCGCAGCAGGGCCCGGGCAATCGACAAGCGCTGGCGCTGCCCGCCCGACAGCGTGTCGCCGGCCTCGCCGATGCGCGTGTCCAGCCCCTGCGGCAGGCGCTCCACCAGCTGCGTGGCCTGGGCCTGGTCCAGCGCGCGCAGGATTTGCGCATCGCTGGCGTCGGGCCGCACGAACTGCAGGTTCTCGCGCACCGTGCCGGCGAACAGCGTCGTCTCCTGCGTCACGTAGCCGACCTGCCTGCGCACCTCGTTGTAGCGCAGCCGGCGCGCGTCGATCTCGTTGAACAGCACGGCGCCCTCGTCCGGCCGGTACAGCCCCAGCAGCAGTTCCACCAACGTGGACTTGCCCGAGCCCGACGGGCCGACGAAGGCCAGGGTGTCGCCGCGCCGGGCCGAGAAGCTGACGCCGTCAATGGAGTTCTCGCTGGCGCCGCGGTGGCGAAACACCACCTGGTCGAAGCGCAGCGAGGCGATCGGCCCCAGCGGCACGGCGTCGGGCGGGCGCTTTTCGACCGGCTTGGCCATCAGCGCGTCGAAGCTGGCCAGCGACGACGAGGCCTCGCGCCAGGCCAGGATGATGCTGCCCAGCTGCTGCAGCGGCGACAGGATGGCCACCGAGATGAACTGCATGGCGATCAGCTCGCCTGTGGACAGCACGTCGCGAAAGATCAGCCACAGCAGGGTGAACAGCACGCTCAGCCGGAGCAGGCTGAGCGCCGAGCCCTGCAGAAAGCTCAGCCAGCGGATGCGCCGCACCTTGGCCATCTCCAGGGCGAAGATTTCCTCCGTCTTGGCCTGCATGCGGCGGATCTCGCGGAACGTCAGGCCCAGGCTCTTGATCAGGGCCACGTTGCGCAGGCTCTCGGTGATGAAGCCGGCGCTCTTGGTCGTCTCGCGGTTGATGCTGCGCTGCTGGCTGCGGATCTGCCGGCTGAGCAGCCCCGACAGCCCGCCCAGCACCACCAGACCGATCAGGAACACGGGCACCAGCAGCCAGGTCTTGGTCACCGCGTACCACAGTAGGAAGGCCACCCCGATCAGCGAGGCGAACAGCACGCCGATGAAGGCGTTGATGAAGCGCTGGGTATCCTGCCGCACGCGCAGCAGCAGCGCCAGCGTCTCGCCGCTGCGCGCGCCCTCGTATTCCTGAAAGCTCAGGCGCATGGTCTGGCGCAGGCCGTCGTTGAAGATCTGCGTGCCCAGGCGCTGCACCACCATGCGCACCACGTAGTCCTGCAGGGCGCTTGCCGCGCGCGAGGCCAGCGCCACCCCCACCGCCAGCGCCAGCAGCAGCAGCGCGCTGCGCACCAGCTCATCGTCGGGTCGTTCGCCCCTTTGCGTGGCCACCTCGTCGATCAGCTTGCCGAAGATGATCGGGTCCACCAGGGCCAGCACCTGCGCCGTGGTGGCCAGCCCCAGCGCCAGCAGCGCCAGCCGCCATTGCGGCTTCAGGTATTTCCACAGGGTTCGCATGGCCGGTCGTCACCGGTGCCCGAGGCCGCGCGCGCGACGCCGACAGGCGTGGTCAGCGCGCACCGGGCACCGCCAGCGCCCGCAGCAGCCACTGGCGCAGGTCGGCCACTTCTTCCATGCACACCGAGTGGCCCATCGGGTAGGCGTGCCAGTCCACGGCGTAGCCCAGCGCGGTGAGTGCGTCGCGCGAGGCGGTGGCGCGCGGCAGCGCCACCATCTCGTCCTGCGTGCCGTGGGCCAGGAAGATCGGCACGTCGGCGTTGGCGGCGCTGCGCTCGGCGGGCAGCGTGGCCGCCAGCGGCAGGTAGCCGCTCATGCCGACGATGCCGGCCAGGCGCTCGGCGTGGCGCAGGCCGGTGAGCAGGGCCATGGCGCAGCCTTGCGAGAAGCCGCCCAGCACGATGCGCCCGGCCGGCAGGCCGCGCGCCTTCTCCTGCGCCAGCAGCGCCTCAATGGCGGCCTGCGAGCGGCGCAGCCCGGCCTCGTCCTCATCGCTGCGGTCGTGGCGGATGTCGAACCACGACGGCATGACATAGCCGCCGTTGATGGTCACCGGCTGCTGCGGTGCGTTGGGAAACAGCCAGCGCACCGGGCCGACGGCGCCGAGGTCGATCTCCTGGACGAAGGGCGCGAAGTCGCTGCCGTCGGCGCCCAGGCCGTGCAGGATGATGATGCTGGCGACGGGATCGGCGCCGGTTTCGTACTCGAGGGTGGGGGGTGCGGAGCTCATGGCCGCATGGTAATGCGCCGGCTCAGGCCAGCGACGCCAGCGGCGCCAGCGCCACGGGCCTGGCCTCGTCGCCCAGGCGGCGCAGCGCCTTGTCCACCACCGCGCCGCGCTCGACCGGGCGCAGGTGGCGGTTGCGAAGCAGCTTCTCGCAGGTGCGCTGCGTCATGCTGTGCGGCCGGCCGCCGTGGCTGATGAACATGAACAAGGTGCCGTTGTCGCTGGTCCACTGCAGTTGGGCGCGCCGCCACTGGCCACGCACCCGCAGGTCCACCCAGTCGCCCACGCGCAGGCGCGCCAGTTGGGCGCGGGCGCGGGCGTCCCGGTCTTCGGCGCTTTCCACCGCCGGGCCGGGCACGGCGGCCGGGGCAGC
>JAEXBL010000316.1 GCA_023394015.1 Pseudomonadota bacterium
GTTCCACCCGGCGACGGTGGTGTTCCCGCCCGCGCTGGCGGGGGCGCAGGCGCTGCACGCCAGCGGCGCGCGGCTGCTGGCCGCCAGCGTGGCCGGCTACGAGGTCGGCATCCGCGTCGGCGAGTTCCTGGGCCGCTCGCACTACAAGGTGTTCCACACCACCGGCACCGCCGGCACGCTGGCGGCGGCCGCGGCGGTGGGCCACCTGCTGGGGCTGGACGCGCGGCAGATGCTGCACGCCTTCGGCTCGGCCGGCACGCAGTCGGCCGGGCTGTGGGAGTTCCTGCGCACCGCCGCCGACAGTAAGCAGCTGCACACCGCGCACGCCGCCGGCGCCGGCCTGATGGCGGCGTTCCTGGCGCACGACGGCTTCAGCGGCGCCGCCGACATCCTCAGCGGCGCGCAGGGCATGGCAGCCGGCATGTCGAGCGACAGCGACCCGGCGCGGCTGACCGACGGCCTGGGCACGCGCTGGGCCACGGCCGAGACCTCGTTCAAATGGCACGCCAGCTGCCGCCACACCCACCCCGCGGCCGACGCGCTGCTGGCGGTGATGCGCGAGCATGGCCTCGCGGCCGGCGACATCGCGCAGGTGGTGGCGCACGTGCACCAGGGCGCCATCGACGTGCTGGGGCCGGTGCTGCAGCCGGCCACGGTGCACCAGGCCAAGTTCAGCATGGGCACGGTGCTGGCGCTGGCGGCGCAGCACGGCCACGCTGGCCTGACCGAGTTCGACCGCGACTACCAAAGCCCCGCCACCCAGGCGCTGCGGGGCAAGGTGTCGATGCAGCTCGACGCCGAGGTGGACGCCGCCTACCCGCGGCGCTGGATCGGCAAGGTGACGGTGACCACCACCGATGGCCGCACGCTGCATGGGCGCGTGGACGAACCCAAGGGCGACCCCGGCAACACCCTCACGCGCGCAGAGATCGGCGCCAAGGCGCGGCGTCTGGCGGCCTGGAGCGGCGGCGCGGCGGCCGACGAGATGCAGGCCGCCGTCGATGCGCTGTGGCAGGTCGAATCCTGGCCGCGCGTGGGCCGCCTGCTGCCGGCCCGGGGATGAGCATGCCGCGGCACCGGCTGGCCAAGGCGGTGCTTTGATCCTGGTCAGACGGGGCCGCCGCACGCGGGTTTTTCCCCTTGGTCGCCTGGGCTGCCGTCGCCAACAATCATCCACCGCTGTGCGTGTGACCTGCCCATCAAGAACCTGAAGGAGACATCATGAAGCAGTTGATTCAATCCAGCCGCCGCAAGCTCTTGGCCGCGGCGTCGGTGCTGGCGCTGGCGGCCATGCCGCTGGGCGCCGCGGCGCAGGCGCCGATCGTCATCAAGTTCAGCCACGTGGTGGCCGAGCAGACGCCCAAGGGGCAGGGCGCGCTGAAGTTCAAGGAGCTGGCCGAGCAGAAGCTGCCGGGCAAGGTGCAGGTGCAGGTGTTTTCCAACTCGCAGCTGTTTGGCGACGCCAAGGAGATGGAGGCGCTGCTGCTGGGCGACGTGCAGCTGATCGCCCCCTCGCTGTCCAAGTTCGACCGCTACACCAAGAAGATCCAGCTGTTCGACCTGCCGTTTTTGTTCGACGACATGGACGCGGTGGACCGCTTCCAGGCCAGCGCCGCCGGCCAGGGCCTGCTGAAGTCGATGACCAACCGCGGCCTGCTGGGGCTGGCCTACTGGCACAACGGCATGAAGCAGCTGTCCACCGGCAAGGACCAGCTGACGCGGCCCGAGCACGTGAAGGGGCTGAAGTTCCGCATCCAGGCCTCCGACGTGCTGGAGGCGCAGTTCCGCGCGCTGGGCGCCAACCCGCAGAAGATGGCCTTTGCCGAGGTCTACCAGGCGCTGCAGACCGGCGTGGTGGACGGGCAGGAGAACACCTGGTCGAACATCTACTCGCAGAAGTTCCATGAGGTGCAAAAGACCATCGCCGAAAGCAACCACGGCGTGATCGACTACATGGTGGTGACCAACGAGAAGTGGTGGAACGGCCTGCCGGCCGACATCCAGAAGGGCCTGTCCGAGGCCATGGCCGAGGCCACGGCCCATGCCAACCAGATCGCCGCCGACCTGAACAGCCGCGACAAGGAGCAGATCGCCAAGGCCGGCAAGGCCAGGATCCAGCCCCTGTCCAAGGACGACGTGGCCGCCTGGCGCAAGGCGATGGAGCCGGTGTGGAAGCGCTTCGAGGGTGACATTGGCCGCGACCTGATCGACGCGGCGCTGAAGTCGAACCAGTGAGGCCGTCCGCCTAGCCGACGACCCCTGGGCTGGCCCCCTGCCCGCCCCGCCCGCCCCCCATGCGCTGGTTCAACAAGTTGGAGGAGTGGCTGCTGGCGCTGCTGCTGGCAGGCATGACGCTGGTCACCTTCATGCAGGTGGTGGCGCGCTACGTGTTCAACTACAGCTTCGTGTGGGCGATGGAGCTGACGGCGGTGCTGTTCGCCTGGCTGATCTTCGTGGGCATGAGCTACGGCGTGCGCGTCAAGGCCCATATCGGCATCGACGTGCTGACGCGCCAGCTCGGGGGCACGGCGGCGCGGGCGGTGGGCATGCTGGCCACCGCGCTGTGCGTGGCCTACGCCGGCGTGCTGGGCTATGGCGGCTTCAACCTGGTGGCCAAGCTGAAGGAGGTGGGCATTCTGATGCAGGACCTGCCGATCCAGCAGTGGATACCGCGCATGGTGCTGCCACTGGGCTTTGCGCTGCTGGCCCTGCGCTTTCTGCAGCTGTTCTGGCAACTGGCCACGGGGCAGGGCGCGGGCCTGCTGGGCGACGAGGCCAAAGAGGCGCTGAAGAAGCAGGCGGATGCCGCGGAGCCGGGCCGATGAACACCATCGTGCTGTTCGCGCTGCTGTTCGTGTTCATGTTCCTGGGCATGCCGGTGGCGGTGGCGCTGGGGCTGTCGTCGCTGGTGGTGATCCTGGCGTTCGCGCAGGATTCGGTGGCCTCGCTGTCGCTGAAGATGTACGAGACCTCGGAGCACTACACGCTGCTGGCGATCCCGTTCTTCGTGCTGGGCGGCATGTTCCTGACCACCGGCGGCGTGGCGCGGCGCATGATCCGCTTTGCCAACGCCGTGGTGGGCCACTTGCGCGGCGGCCTGGCCATGGCCTCGGTGATGGCCTGCATGCTGTTCGCGGCGGTGTCGGGCTCGTCGCCGGCCACGGTGGTGGCGGTGGGCTCCATCGTCATCGCCGGCATGGTGCGCGCCGGCTACCCGCAGCCGTTTGCGGCCGGGGTGATCTGCAACGCCGGCACGCTGGGCATTCTGATCCCGCCCTCCATCGTGCTGGTGGTCTACGGCGCCGCCACCGAGACCTCGGTCGGCAAGCTGTTCATGGCCGGGGTGGTGCCCGGCGTGCTGCTGGGCCTGCTGCTGATGGTGGCCATCTACTTTCGCGCGCGCCAGCTCAATCTGCCGCGCGAGCCGCGCGCCAGCCTGGGCGAGGTGCTGCGCGCCGGCCGCGAGTCGCTGTGGGGCCTGCTGCTGATCGTCATCATCCTGGGTGGCATCTACGGCGGCGTGTTCACGCCCACCGAGGCGGCCGCTGTGGCCGCGGTGTACGCCTTCCTGATCGCGGTGTTCGTCTACCGCGACATCAAGTGGAGCGGCGTGCCGGGCGTGCTGATCGAGTCCGCCAAGGTGACGGTGATGCTGATGTTCATCGTCGCCAACGCGCTGCTGTTCGCGCACGTGCTGACCACCGAGCGCATCCCGCAGATGATTGCCGAGACCATCATCGGCATGGGCATGACGCCCTGGCAGTTCCTGATGGTGGTGAACGTGCTGCTGCTGGTGGCCGGCATGTTCATGGAGCCGACCGGCATCATCCTGATCCTGGCGCCGATCCTGTTTCCGATCGCCACCCGCATGGGCATCGACCCGGTGCACCTGGGCGTCATCATGGTGGTCAACCTGGAGATCGGCATGGTGACGCCGCCGGTGGGCCTGAACCTGTTCGTCACCTCGGGCGTCACCGGCATGCCGGTCGGGCGGGTGGTGACGGCGGCGCTGCCGTGGACGCTGCTGCTGCTGGCCTTCCTGATCCTGGTCACCTACGTGCCCTGGATCTCGCTGGCGCTGCCGAACTGGCTGGGTTGACCGAAGGCGGGGCGACTGGCTGCACCACCGAGCGTCCCAGCCGATGCTACTTCGGCGCCGGCGTCTTGGGCCGGTAGTCGCAGCAGTTGGCCACCGCGCATTCCCAGCAGCGCGGCGTGCGCGCCAGGCACACGTAGCGGCCGTGCAGGATCAGCCAGTGGTGGGCGTGGTTCAGGTAGGCCGGCGGCACGCGCTTGAGCAGTGCCATCTCCACCGCCAGCGGCGTCTTGCCCGGCGCCAGCCCGGTGCGGTTGCTGACGCGGAAGATGTGCGTGTCCACGGCCATGGTCGGCTCGCCAAAGGCCACGTTCAGCACCACGTTGGCGGTCTTGCGGCCCACGCCGGGCAGCGCCTCCAGCTCGGCGCGCGTGCGCGGCACCTCGCCGCCGTGGCGCTCCAGCAGGATGCGGCAGGTCTGCAGCAGGTGTTTGGCCTTGCTGCGGTACAGGCCGATGGTGCGGATGTGCTCCTCCAGCCGCCCCAGGCCCAGATCGAGGATTTGCTGCGGCGTGTTGGCCACCGGAAACAGCCGCCGCGTGGCCTTGTTCACCCCCACGTCGGTGGCCTGGGCCGACAGCAGCACGGCGGTGAGCAGCTCGAACACGCTGGTGTATTCCAGCTCGCTGGCCGGCAGCGGGTTGGCGGCCTGCAGGGTGGCAAAGAAGGTCTCGATCTGCGCGGGTGTCATGGCGGCGATTATCGAGCCGTGATTGGCGACAATAAGCCGTCCATTCCGAGAGTCATCCCATGAGCCTGCCCTTCGCCCAACGCCTGCACAAGGTCGAGACCTCCGCCATCCGCGAGCTGTTCAAGCTGCTGGGCAAGCCCGGCATCATCAGCTTTGCCGGCGGCTTCCCGGACAGCGCCATGTTCGACGTGGAGGGCATCCGCGAAGCGGCCAACCAGGCCCTGGCCGACGCGCCGGGCGCGGCGCTGCAGTACGGCGCCACCGAGGGCCACCAGCCGCTGCGCGAGCAGCTGGCGGCCTTCATGCAGGCCAAGGGCGCGCAGGGCGTGGCGCCCGAGCAGCTCATCGTCACCACCGGCAGCCAGCAGGCGCTGGACCTGCTGGGCAAGTGCCTGGTCGATCCGGGCAGCAAGGCCATCGTCGAGGGGCCGACCTTCCTGGCCACCATCCAGTGCTTTCGCCTCTACGGTGCCGAGCTGCTCAGCGCGCCGATCGACGGCGAGGGGGTGAAGGTCGATGAGCTGGAAAGGCTGATCCAGCAGCATCGGCCCAAGTTCGTCTACCTGATCCCCACCTTCGGCAACCCCAGCGGCGCCACGCTGAGCCTGGCGCGCCGCAAGCGCGTGCTGGAGCTGGCGGTGCAGACCCAGACGCTGATCATTGAGGACGACCCCTACGGCGACCTGTACTTCGACGCCCCGCCACCGCCCAGCCTGCTGGCGCTGAGCCACGAAGTGCCCGGCAGCCGCGACTGGCTGGTGCACTGCGGCAGCTTGAGCAAGGTGCTGTCGCCCGGCCTGCGCGTGGGCTGGATGGTGGCGCCGCCGGCGCTGCTGGCCAACGCCGTGATGTGCAAGCAGTTCAGCGACGCCCACACCAGCACCTTCGCCCAGGCCACGGCCGCGCAGTACCTGGCCGCCGGCCGCATGCCGGCCACGCTGGCGCGCGTGCGGCAGGTGTACGGCGCGCGCGCGCGGGCCATGGGCGAGGCGCTGCGCAGCGAACTGGGCGATGCCATCGACTTCGTGCCGCCGCAGGGCGGGCTGTTCGTGTGGGCGCGGCTCACCGGCGCGGGCGGCCAGCTGACCGACGGCAACCAGTTCGCCCAGAAGGCCATCGAACAGGGCGTGGCCTTCGTGCCCGGCGCGCCGTTCTACTGCGCCAACCCCGATCCGAGCACGCTGCGCCTGTCGTTCGCCACGGCGGACGAGGCGCGCATCCGCGAAGGCATCGCGCGCCTGGCGCGCGCGCTTTGAAGGGCTGACCGCCTCCAGCTGAGCAAGCAGCCGCGCGACTGGCCACCGGCATGCCCATCGACGCCGAGATCATCAACAACGCCATCCGCCTGGCCGTGGCGCCGGTGTTCCTGCTGACGGCGGTGGCGGGCCTGCTGGGCGCGGTGGCGGGGCGGCTGGCGCGCATCATCGACCGGGCGCGTGATCTGGAGGGGCAGCTCGAATCTGCCGCTTGCGGCGGCATGACCGAGGCCGCCCAGCGGCGCGCCGTGGCCGAGCTGGCCACGCTGCGCAAGCGCGGCCAGCTGGCCAACACCAGCATCGCCCTGCTGACCTTGTGCGCGCTGGCCATCGGCCTGGCCATCATCCTGCTGTTTCTGGCCGAAACCTCGGACATGCGCGTCGGCATCAGCGTGGTGGTCAGCTTCGTGGGCGGCGTGCTGTGCTACCTGTGCTCGCTGCTGTGCTTTCTCATCGAGACGCTGCTGGCCACGCGCGTGCTGCGCTTTCGGGCGCTCGAGCGGCAGCGCGGCCCTTGAAGTGCGCCGCCTTGCCCGCAGCTTAAGGGGCATGAAGACCTTGCAAGCTCCCACCCGGACCGCCGCCATCCTGGCGCAGTTGCTGGAGCGGCTGGATGCCAGCCCGCAGCCCGTGGATGCCCACCAGTACCGCACGGTGGCCAGCCGATTGGCGGCCATGCTGGCCGATACCGGCGTCGACTGGCAGCCGCTGCTGGCGCAAAGCCCGGCCGCCGCCGCGCTGTACGAAAACCTGCACTACGCCGATGCCGGCCTGTGCCGCTCGCCGCTGGACGCCGCCATGCGCGCCGAAATGGCCGCCTGCGACGCCATCGCCGCCGCGCGTGCCAAGCCCTCGCCCGATGCCGCCGAGCCGGGCGCGACCTCGGCCACCTGAGCCATCCTCTCAAACGCCGCTTCACCCGGAGCCCCCATGAGCGAGCCCTTGCACGTCGTCTGCCCGCACTGTCACACCACCAACCGCGTCAAGTCCGACCAACTGGGCAGCGCCCCCGACTGCGGCCAGTGCAAGCAGCCGCTGTTCACCGGCCAGCCGGTGGCGCTGGACGACGAGGCGGCGTTCGACAAGCATGTGACGCGCAGCCAGATTCCCGTGCTGGTGGACTTCTGGGCGCCCTGGTGCGGCCCCTGCCGCATGATGGCGCCGGCCTACGAGCAGGCCGCCGCGCAGTTGGAACCGGGCGTGCGCGTGGCCAAGGTCAACACCGAGGCCGCGCAGGCGCTGGGCGCGCGCCACCACATCCGCAGCATCCCCACGCTGGCGCTGTTTCAGAACGGCCGCGAAGTGGCGCGCCAGGCCGGCGCCATGACCAACCCGGCGCAGATCGCGCAGTGGGTGCGGTCCCAGCTTTCCCGCACGTAGCGGGCACCCTTTGCTGCAGAGATCCACGGCGCTCGGGCCACTCCCAGCGCGTGAAGTCCATGACGAATGACCGCGCTCTGGCGAGCGCATGATCGATGACAAAAGGCATCGGCCGGCGCGACGGCTTTGTCATTGCTCATTTGTCATGGGGCGCCGGCGCCGGTCATCGAGCGCAGCGAAGTCATGGGCAGCGGCGCGATGAAGTCCGGCGCCAGGCCGTCCTCGCCCGGCCAGATCTGGATGCGCAGCACACTCGGCACGGCGGCGACGCCGATGGTGGCCGGACGCATGGGCGTGTCGGCGAACGGCGCGAACAACTGCTGCACCGCCGGGTCATCGGCGGCCTCGCCCTGCAACTCGAAGCGCTCGATGCGCCCATCGGCGGTGATCCACAGCCGCACCTCGATGAGCGGAAAGGTCGCCGGCCAGGGCATGGGCGCCAGCAGCCAGGTGTTGTCCAGCGGCACGGGCGCCTGATCGGCCTGGTTGGCGTCGAGCCACAGCGCCGGGCTGTCGGTGGCGGGTGGCGGGGCCTCGGCTGG
>JAEXBL010000327.1 GCA_023394015.1 Pseudomonadota bacterium
GTGCTGAAGTTGCTCCCTCTCCCGCTGGCGGGAGAGGGCAGGGGTGAGGGTAGGACGGCACAACCAGCACGGGCCGCGCCATGACCATGGACCCGCCCGTGTCCCAACTCATCAGCATCATCGCCCCCTGCCGCAACGAGCGCGCCCACATCGACGCCTTTTGCGATTCGGCGCTGGCGCAGCGGCTGCCGCCCGGCTGGCAGCTCGAAGTACTGGTCGCCGACGGCCTGAGCGACGACGGCAACAGCGAGCGCCTGGCCCAGCGTGCCGCGCAGGACGCGCGCCTGAAGCGCGTCGACAACCCCGGCCGCATCGTCTCCACCGGCCTGAACGCGGCGCTGGCCGAGGCGCGCGGCAGCGTCATCGCGCGCTTCGACATCCACACCGAATTCGCGCCCGACTACCTGGCCGAATGCCTGGCCGCGCTGGCGCGCACCGGCGCCGACAACGTCGGCGGCCCCTGGGTGGCGCGCGGGCAGGGCGCCACCGGGCGCGCCATTGCGGCGGCCTTTCAGTGCCGCTGGGTGGTGGGCGGCGCGCGCTCGCGCGACCCTGGTTACGAAGGCGAGGCCGACACCATCTACCTGGGCTGCTGGCCGCGCAGCGTATTCGAGCGCTTCGGCAACTTCGACGAACAACTGGTGCGCAACCAAGACGACGAGCACAACCTGCGCCTGCGCCTGGGCGGCGCGCGCCTGTGGCAAAGCGCGCGCATCCGCTCCGTCTACCAGCCGCGCAGCCGCCTGGGCGATCTGTTTCGCCAGCAGATGCAGTACGGCTACTGGCGCCCCTTCGTTTTTGCCAAGCACGGCCAGCCCGGCTCGCTGCGGCAACTGGTGCCGGCGCTGTTCGTGCTGGCGCTGGCCGCCAGCGGGCTGCTGGCGCCGTGGTGGCCGTGGCCGCTGGCGGCGCTGCTTGGCAGCTATGCGCTGTACCTGGCCTTGGCTGCGCTGGCCGCGGCGCGGCAGGCGGGCGACTGGCGCAGCCTGCCGCGGCTGCCGGCGGTGATCGCCACCTACCACCTTGGCTACGGCCTGGGCAGTTGGCACGGCTTGTTCGACCTGTGGCGTGGGCGGCGCAAGCGGGCCGCCGAGGTGCGGCTGACGCGTTGATGCGGTGATCTGCTTGGTGATCGGCGTGGATTTCGGACTCCCCACATATAATTGAAAATACACGAGCCCAACTGGATGGCTGGAGGTACACCATGTCCCAAATCACGCTGTATCTGGACGACGCCACCCAGGCGCTGGTGGAGCAGGCCGCGCTGGCCAACGGCGTGTCCAAAAGCCGCTGGGTGGCCAATCTGATCCGTAAATACGCCGGCCATGAGTGGCCGCAGGACTGCCTGGACCTGGCCGGCCGCTTTGCCGACTTTCCGTTGCGTGAGGAGGCGCCGGCCCCCGGCGCCGCCGATGTGGCCCGCGTGGGCTTTTGAGCAATGCGCGCCGCCATGCTGGTGCTCGACAGCAACACCCTCAGCTATTACTTCCGCGGCGATGCCCAGGTGGTGCCCCGCATGCAGGCGCTGCCGCCGGCCGAGTTGGGCGTGCCCGCCATCGTTGAGTACGAGCTGCGCTACGGCCTGCTGCGGCTGCCCCCCAAGGCTGCCCGGCCCCGCCTGGCGGCGCTGGCGCAGCTGTTGCGGCCGATGCAGTTGCTGCCCTTCGACAGCGAATGCGCGGCCCATGCGGCGCGCATCCGTGCCAAGCTGGAGGCGGCGGGCACGCCGATCGGCCCGCACGACACGCTGATCGCGGCCACCGCCTTGCGCCACCAGGCCACGCTGGTGACACGCAACCTGCGCGAATTCGCGCGCGTGCCTGGCCTGCAATGCGTGAGTTGGCACGCAGAGGGTGCGGCATGATGGCGCCGTTGCCCCAGGCGGTGCTGAAGCCCGCCGGCGTGTCGATGCAATGATGGCTGCCAGTGCCTTGCCAGCTGGCACCCAAGCGCGATTCTGTCCATGAACCCCCAGCCTTTTCTGCCCTTCGCCCGCCCCGACATCACCGAGGCCGAAGTCGATGCCGTGGCGCGCGCGCTGCGCAGCGGCTGGGTGACGACCGGGCCGGAGACAAAGGCGTTCGAGCAGGAATTCGCCGCGTACCTGGGCGGTGGCGTGCAGGCCATTGCCGTCAATTCGGCCACCGCCGGCCTGCACCTGGCGCTGGAGGCGATCGGCATCGGCCCGGGCGACGAGGTGATCGCGCCCACGCTCACCTTCACCGCCACCGTGGAGGTGGCGCGCTACCTGGGCGCCGATGCGCGGCTGGTGGACGTGGATGCGGCCACACTCAACATCGACCCGGCGCGCATCGAAGCCGCCATCACGCCGCGCACGCGCGCCATCCTGCCAGTGCACTACGGTGGCCTGGCCTGCGACATGGCGGCGATCTTCGACATCGCCCGGCGCCACGGCCTGCAGGTGGTGGAGGACGCCGCGCACGCGCTGCCCACCACGACGGGCGGCACGCTGGTCGGCCAGTTGCCCAGCGCGGCGGCGGTGTTCAGCTTCTACGCCAACAAGACCATGACCACCGGCGAGGGCGGCATGGTGGTGACCCGGGACGAGGCACTCGCCGCCCGCATGCGCGTGATGCGGCTGCACGGCATCAGCCGCGATGCGTTCGACCGGTTCAGCAGCCGCACGCCGGCCTGGTACTACGAGATCGTCGCGCCCGGCTTCAAGTACAACCTCACCGATACCGCTGCCGCCATGGGCCGCGTGCAACTGCAGCGCTTGCCGGGCTTCGTGCAGCGCCGGCAGCAACTGGCGGCGCGCTACCTGCACGAGTTGGGCGACTTGCCGCTGGTGCTGCCCGCCGACGCGCCGGCGGGCGACGCGCACGCCTGGCACCTGTTCGTGATCCGCCTGCGCGACGACGCGCGGGTGACGCGCGACGCGGTGATCCAGGCCCTGAGCGATGCCGGCATCGGCACCAGCGTGCATTACGTGCCGCTGCACCGGCAGCCGTACTGGCGCGACCGTTATGCGCTGACGCCGGCGCAGTTTCCGGTGGCCGAGCAGGCCTATCAGCGCATGCTGAGCATTCCGCTGTTCACGGCCATGGGCGACGACGAGCAGACGCGCGTGATCGCGGCGCTGAAGGTTTGCGTGCGATGATCAGGTGGCGATTGCAAGCCTGTTGGGCCGTCAGTGCCTGTCTGGTGGACGCGGCAAGCTATCAAAACAGGAGAGGTGCTGGACCTTCGAGATGTCCGTCATTCCGGCGCAAGCCGGAATCCACGGCTCCTGCGCACCGCCCATCGATGCCGGCTTGCGCCGGAATGACGAAGGCAGGGCGAATGGGCTTGGGGCGCCGATGAGCCTGCCCGGCGCCGCCGCCAAGCGCACCATGGACCTGGCGCTCACCCTGGCCGCGCTGCCCCTGGCGCTGCCGCTGATGGCCGCCATCGCCCTGTGGGTGCGGCTGGATTCGCCCGGCCCGGCGCTGTTCAGGCAGCAGCGCGTGGGGCGCGGCGGGCGATTGTTTCGCATCCACAAGTTCCGCACCATGCGTACCACGCCCAGGCACGATGGCGCCGGGTCGCAGCTCACCGCACGGGGCGATGCGCGCATCACCCGCGCCGGGCGCTGGCTGCGCGCCACCAAGCTGGACGAGCTGCCGCAGCTCATCGACGTGCTCAAGGGCGACATGAGCCTGGTCGGCCCGCGCCCCGAGGTGCCGCGCTACATGGCGCTGTATGCCGACGAGGTGCGGCGGCAGATCCTGAGCGTGCGCCCCGGCATCACCGACCGCGCGGCCATCGAGTTCCGCGACGAGGAACGCCTGCTGGCCGGTGCCGCCGACCCCGAGGCGGTGTACGTGCAGCGCATCATGCCCATCAAGCAGCGCCATTACCTGGACTACGTTGCGCGGCGCAGCCTGGGCGGCGACGTGCGCATCCTGTGGGACACGCTGCGCGCGGTGCTGCGGGGCGGCAAGCTGCCTGAACATAACCAAGACGGCGATACGCCGGTGTGAGCAAGCGGATGTCGAGCTTGAAGAATGACGCCATGAGGCAGGCTGCCTGCACGTTGCGCACGGGCCGCGCATGAAGCCCACCCTGCATTCCCTGTGGCCCCACCTGCGCAGCAAGAGCTGGCTGGTCGATCTGCCGCTGATCGCGCTGGCCTGGTGGGCGGCGTTCTGGCTGCGCTTCAACCTCGGCGTGCCGCCGCCGTACTTCGAGCAGGCGCTGCGCACCACGCCCGTGGCCGTGGCCTGCATGGCGGCGGGGCTGCTGCTGGCGCGCGTGCCGCGGCAGTCGTGGCGCTACGTCAGCCTGGCCGATCTGCGCTACCTGGCCGGCGGCGTGGCGCTGGGCGCGCTGCTCACGGCGGCGGCGGTGCTGGGCTGGCGCATCGCCGGCTTTCCGCGCTCGGTGTTCCTCATCAGCGCGCTGCTGACGCTGCTGCTGCTGGCCGGCGCGCGCGCGGCCTGGCGCTCGCTGGCCGAATACACCCAGGCCCACGCACGCCCCGGCGCGGCGGCCCAGCCGCTGCTGGTGGTGGGCACCATCGACGAAGCCGACGAGGCGCTGCGCTCGCTCAAGGGCGTGGCCGGCTGGCAGGTGGTGGGCATTGCCTCGCCGCGCGCGCAGGATGCCGGCCGCACGGTGCAGGGCGTGCGCGTGCTGGGCGGCGTGGATGCGCTGGACGAGCTGGCCCGCGCGCAGCAGGCCGCCACCGTGCTGCTGGCCAGCGCACCCGGCGCGGCGCTGCGGCGCGAGCTGCTGCTGCGCTGGACCGGCAGCGGCCTGAACCTGCTGACCCTGCCCACCGCCGA
>JAEXBL010000328.1 GCA_023394015.1 Pseudomonadota bacterium
TGGCCACCTTGCCCTGCCCAGCCTGGGCGTTGCCCGTGACCTGGGCCTGCGCCGGCAACGCGGCGGCCGTTGCGACGGCCAGTGCAGCGAACAAGGGGGACAGGGTCTTTTTCATTTTGCGCGCACAATCGAAGTTTGTTTGATCCAGGTCAGGGCGGATTGTAAACACGCCTACCCGGTCGGCCATACCCTGATTAACCCCGTCACCGCGCAGCGTGCTCACCATGAAATTTCAAGGCTCCGATAACTACGTCGCCACGCAGGATCTGATGCTGGCCGTCAACGCATCGATCACGCTCAAGCGCCCGCTGCTGGTCAAGGGCGAACCCGGCACCGGCAAGACCATGCTGGCCGAGGAAGTCGCCGAAGCGCTGAAGCTGCCGCTGCTGCAGTGGCACATCAAATCCACCACCAAGGCGCAGCAGGGTCTGTACGAATACGACGCCGTCAGCCGCCTGCGCGACAGCCAGCTGGGGGATGACCGCGTCAAGGACATCCAGAACTACATCGTGCGTGGCGTGCTGTGGCAGGCTTTCACCGCCGATGAGCCGGTGGCGCTGTTGATCGACGAGATCGACAAGGCCGACATCGAATTCCCCAACGATCTGCTGCGCGAGCTCGACCGCATGGAGTTCCACTGCTATGAAACGCGCCAGACCATCCGCGCCAAGCATCGGCCCGTGGTGTTCATCACGTCGAACAACGAGAAGGAGCTGCCCGACGCCTTCCTGCGCCGCTGCTTCTTCCACTACATCAAGTTCCCCGAGCCGGAGACGATGAAGCAGATCGTGGACGTGCACTTTCCGAACCTGAAGAAAGAACTGCTGTCCGCCGCCATGAAGGTGTTCTACGACGTGCGCGGCCTGCCGGGGCTGAAGAAAAAGCCCTCCACCAGCGAGCTGCTCGACTGGCTCAAGCTGCTGGTGGCCGAGGACATTCCGCTCGAAGCCCTGCAAAGCGCCGACAGCAAGATCAGCGTGCCGCCCCTGGTGGGCGCGCTGCTGAAGAACGAGCAGGACGTGACCCTGTTCGAAAAGCTGGTGTTCATGAACCAAAGGAACAGGTAATCCAACCCCCTGAGTCGGGCTGCGCCCGCCTTCCCCCTTGGAAGGGGGACGCACGCAGTGGCCGGGGGGACCCCGGCCACGCGTGCCCCGAACGGGTTGCGGGCAATTGGGACGATTGCAGCAAAGATGAGGTCGCAGCGCATGTGCAGACTGCGCTGGCAGCTCCTTAAACTATAGCGACATGCCCGCCGCCGACGACTTCATCCGCCCCCAGGTGCTGCGCGACCACGGCCTGCGGCTGGAGCCGCTGGCGCTTGAACACGAAGCCGGCCTGCGCGCCGCGGCCGCCGATGGCCAGTTGTGGACCATCCGCGTCACCGGCGTGCCCGAGCCCGAGCAGACCCGCGCCTACATCGAGACCGCGCTGCAGATGCGCGCCGAGGGCCAGCGCCTGGCCTTTGCGGTGATCGACGAGGCCACGCAGCGCGTGCTGGGCAGCACCAGCTACCTCGACATCGTGCCGGCCATCCGCCGGGTGGAGATT
Organism: Pseudomonadota bacterium; assembly: GCA_023394015.1. Taxonomy (GTDB): domain Bacteria; phylum Pseudomonadota; class Gammaproteobacteria; order Burkholderiales; family Burkholderiaceae_C; genus Ottowia. The sequence continues at coordinate 1,552 of JAEXBL010000328.1, forward strand.
GGCTACACCTGGTACCGGCACAGCGTGCAGCGCACCCACGTCAACACCACCGCCAAGCTGCTGATGATGGGCCACGCCTTCGACACCCTGCACTGCGCCGTGGTCGGCTGGCGCACCGACAACTACAACTTCGCCTCGCAAAAGGCCATTGAACGCCTGGGCGCTCGAAAGGACGGCGTGATCCGCCACCACGCCCTGCGCCGCGACGGCACGGTGCGCGACACGGTGATGTACTCCATGCTGGCCGGCGAATGGCCGGAAGCCAGGGCGCAGCTGCTGTACCTGCGCGCGCGGCACGGTTGAGGTTGAGCGAGGGCGCGCACTCAGGGCGGCCCGCTGTCCTCGGGCCCCGTCAGCGAATCCGACACCAGCTGCTCGTACAGCGCGGCCACCACCGTGGTGGCACTGCCTTCGGCGATCAGGCCATCCACCAGCCGCACCCGGGCCGCGCGCGGCAGCAGGCGGGCGATGCGTTCGGCCCGGGGCATGGCGGCCTCGTCGCCCCAGTGGCGCACGGCCAGCACCACGGCGCGGGTGATGAAAGCCAGCGCGGCCTCCCAGTCCTCGGCCTGCGCGCCTTCGGCCATGGCCTGCTCGGCCGTGGCACCGCCGATTTCGGCCAGCAGCACCGCGGCCTGGGTGCGCGCGGCCACCAGCGCCTCGTCGCGGCCCAGGCGCACGCCAAAACCCGACTCGTTGGCCGAGCGCTCGGCCGCCAGGTCGAGCGGCGGCAGCGTGGGCCAGAAGGCGGCGCCGGGCGCCGGCCAGTCGATGCGCGCCACGGCCTCGACCCAGCCCTTGCCCACCAGCCGGCGCAGATCGGCCGCCGTGGCCGGGCCGAACACCTCGGCCAGGGCCGCCAGGTCGCGCTCGCCGGTGCACAGCAGCAGGATCTGGCGATCGCGCAGGCGCAGGTCGCCGTGGCGCATGGCCAGCACCCGCCGGCCGGCGTCGGTCTTGCGGTAGACCAGGCCATCGGGGGCGGGGCCGGCAGCAGCAGGCAGGGTAGGCATGGCAGACATCCAGAAGCAGCAGCGGTGGTGATGGGCCCAAGACCGGGGCGGCCCGTGTCCCAGGCACGGCCCAGGCCGCCAAACCGCGATTATGCGTAAAGTATTCACTCTGTGAAGCCGCCGGCCAACGCCCGATCCCAGGGGGGCGCCCGCCACCGCGCGCGTCCGCTGCGCGACGGCCGCATCCGGCCGTTCCGCCCATAATGCGCGCGAGGCCCAAGCCATGCTGATCGATTTTTTCTACACCCTGCGCGCCGCCAAGCTGCCGGTGTCGGTCAAGGAGTTCCTGACCCTGCTGGAAGCCATGGAGGCCAACGTGGTCGGCCCAAAGCAGCCCGACGCCTGCTCCATCGACGACTTCTACTACCTGGCGCGCACCGCGCTGGTCAAGGACGAGAAGCACTTCGACAAGTTCGACCGCGCCTTCTCCGCCTACTTCAAGGGCGTGGAGATGATCACCGACTTCCGCAAGGAGGTGCCGGCCGACTGGCTGCGCAAGGTGCTGGAAAAAGAGCTGTCACCCGAGGAAAGGGCCGCCATCGAGGCCATGGGC
>JAEXBL010000350.1 GCA_023394015.1 Pseudomonadota bacterium
CCCCAACCCCGCACCGGCAGCGCCGGCCGCGGCGGCCGACGCCCGCTCGCGCGCCGCCAGCCGCCGCCGCGAACGCGAGACCCGCTGACCAGGGCCCCCCACGTCATGAACAAAATCGGATTCATCGGCACCACCGTCCTCGTCCTGCTGGCCCTGCTGTCATCGACCATGTTCGTGGTCGACCAGCGCCAGTTCGGCGTCGTCAACCAGTTCGGGCAGATCCAGAAGGTGATCACCGAGCCGGGGCTGAACTTCAAGCTGCCGGTGGTGCAGAACGTCAACTACATCGACAAGCGCCTGCTCACGCTGGACAGCATGGATACCGAGCCCATGCTGACGGCCGAGAAGCAGCGCGTGGTCATCGACTGGTACGTGCGCTGGCGCATCACCGACCCGCAGGCCTACATCCGCAACGTGGGCCAGGACGAGAGCGCCGGCGCGCTGCAGCTCAACCGCGTGGTGCGCAACGCCTTCCAGGAAGAGATCAACCGCCGCACCGTGCGCGAGCTGATTTCCACCCGGCGCGAGACGCTGATGGCCGACGTCAAGCGCGAGGTGACCGAGGCCGTCAAGGGCGAAAAGCCCTGGGGCATGGACATCATCGACGTGCGCATCACCCGCGCCGATTACGTGGAATCCATCACCGAATCGGTGTACCGCCGCATGCAGGCCGAGCGCCAGCGCGTGGCCAACGAGCTGCGCTCCACCGGCGCCGCCGAGGGCGAGCAGATCCGCGCCGACGCCGACCGCCAGCGCGAGGTGACGGTGGCCAACGCCTACCGCGACGCCGAGAAGGTGCGCGGCGAGGGCGATGCCGAGGCCACCCGCGTGTATGGCGAGGCCTTCGGCAAGGACCCGCAGTTCGCCGAGTTCTACCGCAGCCTGGACGCCTACAAGGCCAGCATCGGCAAGCAGGGCGACGTGCTGGTGATCGACCCGCAGTCGTCGGACTTCTTCCGCAACCTGCGCGGCGCGCCCACGGGCCGCTGAAGCGCCGTGGACGGCAGCACGCTGCTGGCGGCGCTGGGCCTGGCGCTGATCATCGAAGGCCTGCTGCCCTTCATCGCCCCCGGCGCCTGGCGCCAGGCCTTCAGCCAGCTGCTGCAGATGCAGGACGGGCAGATCCGCTTCTTCGGCCTGCTGGCGGTGGGTGGCGGGCTGCTGCTGCTCTGGCTGGTGTAGCGCAGCCAGCCCCGTCCAGTGGCCGCGGCGCAGGCCCTTCGGGAACACCGTGGTCGGGGCCTGCCAGGCCAGCAGCCTTGTCCCCTTGGCAGGAATGACAGCCCCCGAATCGATCCGGGGCCGCCGCAGGCCGGCTCAGAGGGGGTGGGTACAATCACTTTTTTAACAGCCCTGCAAAAGCGCCATGTCCGCCTGGCTTCTGCCGGATCACATCGCCGATGTGCTGCCTTCCGAGGCCCGGCACATCGAGGAACTCCGCCGCGAACTGCTCGATACCGCCCGCTCCTACGGGTATGAGTTGGTGATCCCGCCGCTGATCGAGCACCTCGAATCACTGCTCACCGGCACCGGCGAGGCGCTGAATCTGCAGACCTTCAAGCTGGTCGACCAGCTCTCCGGCCGCTCGCTCGGCCTGCGCGCCGACACCACGCCGCAGGTGGCGCGCATCGACGCCCACCTGCTCGGCCGCCAGGCCGTCACCCGCCTGTGCTACTGCGGCCCGGTGCTGCACACCCAGCCCGAGCGCCCGCACGCCACGCGCGAGCCGCTGCAGTTCGGCGCCGAGATCTACGGCCACGCCGGCCGCGAGGCCGATCTCGAAATCCTCACCTTGGCGCTCGACTGCCTGAAGGCGGCCCAGGTGCAGCACCTGTCGGTGGATCTGGCCGATGTGCGCATCGTGCGCTCGCTGCTGGCCGGGGTGATGGTCGATCCGCGCATCCTCACCGAGGTGCACGATGCGCTGGCCATCAAGGACACCAGCGAGTTGGCCCGCCTGACCCGGGACTTTCCTGCCGCCGCGCGCCAGCGCCTGCTGGCCCTGGTCGGCCTGTACGGCGGCGCCGAGGTGCTGGACGAGGCCGAGCAGGTGCTGCCATCGGCGCCTCATGTGCGCGAGGTGCTGTCGAACCTGCGCTGGCTGGCCTCGCGCCTGGAGGGCGTGGCCGTCAGCTTCGACCTGGCCGACGCGCGCGGCTACGGCTATTACAGCGGCGCGCGCTTTGCCGTGTATGCGCAGGGTGCGGGCGATGCCGTGCTGCGCGGCGGCCGCTACGACGGCGTGGGCGCGGTGTTCGGCCACAAGCTCGACCGCGAGCGCCCGGCCGTGGGCTTCCGCCTCGACATCAAGCAACTGGTGCGCGTGGCCGCACCGCGGCCGCTGCGCGCCGCCATCCGCGCGCCTTGGGGCGACGCGCCGGGCCTGCATGCCGCCGTGTCGGCGCTGCGCGCGCGCGGCGAAACCGTGGTGTGCATGCTGCCGGGGCAAAGCAGCGAGATCGACGAATTCGACTGCGACCGTGCGCTGATCGAGGCGGGCGGGCAGTGGGTCGTTCAATCCCTTTGAATTTCGGAGCATCGTAGAAGTGGACATCAAAGCAACCAACGGACGCAACGTCGTGGTCGTCGGCACCCAGTGGGGCGACGAGGGCAAGGGCAAGCTGGTCGACTGGCTGACCGAAAGCGCGCAGGGCGTGGTGCGCTTCCAGGGCGGCCACAACGCCGGCCACACGCTGGTCATCAACGGCGTCACCACGGCCCTGCACCTGATCCCCAGCGGCATCATGCGCCCTGGCGTGACCTGCTACATCGGCAACGGCGTGGTGCTGTCGTGCACCAAGCTGCTGGAGGAAATCGAGGGCCTGGAGAAAGCCGGCGTGCAGGTGCGCGAGCGCCTGCGCATCAGCCAGGGCTGCCCGCTGATCCTGCCGCTGCACGCCGCCATGGACGTGGCGCGCGAGGCGGCGCGCGAAAGCGGCGGCAGCGAGAAGATCGGCACCACCGGCCGCGGCATTGGCCCGGCGTACGAGGACAAGATCGCCCGCCGCGCCCTGCGCGCGCAGGACCTGAAGCACCCCGAGCGCTTCGCCGCCAAGCTGCGCGACCTGCTGGCCCTGTACAACCACGAGCTGACGGGCTTTCTCGGCTCCGGCAAGGTGGTGTTCAGCGATGCGCTGGCGCCCTACCTGAAGGACGGCGCGCTGCAGTTCGAGCCCATCTACGAGGAGGCCATGCGCCAGGCCGAGGCCATCAAGCCGATGCTGGCCGACGTCTCGCGCGAGCTGAACGAGGCGCACCAGCACGGCGCCAACCTGCTGTTCGAGGGCGCGCAGGGCACGCTGCTCGACGTCGACCACGGCACCTACCCCTTCGTCACCAGCAGCAACACCGTGGCCGGCAACGCCGCGGCGGGCGCCGGCGTGGGCCCGGGCCTGCTGCACTACGTGCTGGGCATCACCAAGGCCTACTGCACGCGCGTCGGCGGTGGCCCGTTCCCGACCGAGCTGGACTGGGAAACGCCCGGCACGCCCGGCTACCACATGAGCACCGTCGGCGCCGAAAAGGGCGTGACCACCGGACGCAGCCGCCGCTGCGGCTGGTTCGACGCCGCGCTGCTCAAGCGCAGCGCGCAGGTCAACGGCCTCAGCGGCCTGTGCATCACCAAGCTCGACGTGCTGGACGGCCTGAAGGAGCTGCAGCTGTGCACCGGCTACGAGCTGGACGGCGAGCACATCGACATCCTGCCGCTGGCCGCCGAGGACATCGAGCGCTGCAAGCCGATCTACGAAACCATGCCCGGCTGGAGCGACAGCACCGTGGGCGTCACGCGCTACGAGGCGCTGCCGATCAACGCGCGCCTGTACCTGCAGCGCATCGAGCACGTCACCGGCGTGCCCGTGCACGTGATCTCGACCAGCCCGGACCGGGACCACACCATCATGGTCAAACACCCGTTTCTGGCATGACCCCCCCTGAGTCGCCCGCGGCGCCTTCCCCCCTAAGGGGGGACAACGCTGGTGGCCCGGGGGACCCCGGCCACGGCGTTCCCATGCGGCCTGCTCCGCGGCCCTTCTGGGGCTAGCTTCGCAGCCCCGAAGTTGCGCTTTCAGCTACCAAATCAGGAGCGACAAGATGTTGACCGAAGACGGCAAGCACCTTTACGTGAGCTACGACGAGTACCACAACCTGATCGAGAAGCTGGCGATCCGGGTGCACCAGTCGGGCTGGCGCTTCGACACCATCCTGTGCCTGGCGCGCGGGGGCATGCGCCCGGGCGACATCCTCAGCCGCATCTTCAACGTGCCGCTGGCCATCATGTCCACCAGCAGCTACCGCGCCGAGGCCGGCACGGTTCAGGGCTACCTGGACATCGCGCACTACATCACCACGCCCAAGGGCCAGATCGCCGGCAAGGTGCTGCTGGTCGACGACCTGGCCGACACCGGCGTCACCTTGCAGGCGGTGGTCGACCGCCTGCGCAACAACTACCAGCCCATCACCGAGCTGCGCACGGCCGTGATCTGGACCAAGGGCTGCTCCAGCTTCAAGGCCGATTACTCGGTGGAAGACCTGCCCACCAACCCCTGGATCCACCAGCCCTTCGAGGCCTACGACAGCCTCACGCCCGAGAAGCTGCTGGCCAAGTGGAAGATCTGAATCAGGGCGCTTGCCCTGAACATCACTGCCGGGCCGCGGCCGGCGTGCCCATGCCCTTCAGCAC
>JAEXBL010000357.1 GCA_023394015.1 Pseudomonadota bacterium
CCCGCCAACGGCGCGCCCGAAGACGCGGCCCCGGTACCGGCACCCGTGGCGGCCACCGGCAGCGCCGCCGAACTGCCCTGGGCCGAGACCGCCGCCGGCCCCGGCCCCTGCGGGCCGGTGGCCGCGCGCTGAGGCCGCGCGCGGCACGCCATGCATCTGGCCGAAGTCTCCATCCGCCGCCCGGTGTTCGCCACCGTGCTGTCGCTGCTGATCCTGCTGATCGGCGCGGTGAGCTACACGCGCCTGGCGGTGCGCGAATACCCCAAGATCGACGAGCCGGTGGTGACGGTGAGCGTGCGCTACGGCGGCGCCTCGGCCGAGGTGATCGAGTCGCAGGTGACCAAGCCGCTGGAGGATTCCATCGCCGGTATCGACGCGGTGGACGTGCTGACCTCCATCAGCCGCCCCGAGCAGGCGCAGATCAGCGTGCGCTTCCGGCTCGAGAAGGACGCCGACACCGCCGCCGCCGAGGTGCGCGACCGCGTCTCGCGCGTGCGCAACCGGCTGCCGCAGGCCATCGACGAGCCGGTGATCGCCAAGGTCGAGGCCGATGCCTTTCCGGTGATCTGGCTGGCCTTTTCCAGCGACAGGCGCTCGCGGCTGGAGATCAACGACCTGGTCAACCGCATCGTCAAGGCCCGCCTGCAGACGGTGACCGGCGTGGCCGACGTGCGCATCTTCGGCGAGCGCAAGTTCGCCATGCGCATGTGGCTGGATGCCGACCGCCTGGCCGCCTACCGCCTGACCACGCAGGACGTGGAGGACGCCATTCGACGCAGCAACCTGGAGCTGCCGGCCGGGCGCATCGAGTCGCAGCAGCGCGAGTTCTCGGTGGTGTCGCAGACCGACCTGACGACGCCGGCGCAGTTCGAGCAGATCGTGGTGCGCAGCGTGAACGGCTTTCCGGTGCGCCTGCGCGACGTGGGCCGGGTGGAGGAGGGCGCCGCCGACGAGCGCAGCGCGGTGCGCATCAACGGCCGCTCGGCCATCTCGGCCGGCGTGATCCGCCAGACCACCGCCAACCCGCTGGAGCTGTCCAAGGGCGTGCGCGCCATGCTGCCGCGCCTGCAGGACGACCTGCCGCCCGACGTGCGGATCGACATCGCCAACGACAACTCGGTGTTCATCGACCGCGCGGTCCAGAGCGTCTACACCACCATCGCCGAGGCGATGGCCCTGGTGGCGCTGGTGATCTTCTTCTTCCTGCGCACGGTGCGCGCCTCCATCATTCCCATCGTCACCATCCCGGTCAGCCTGATCGGCGCCTTCGCGCTGATGCAGCTGGCGGGCTTCTCGATCAACACGCTGACGCTGCTGGCGCTGGTGCTGGCCATCGGCCTGGTGGTGGACGACGCCATCGTGATGCTGGAGAACATCTACCGCCACATCGAGGAGGGCATGGCGCCGTTTGCCGCCGCCATCCACGGCGCGCGCGAGATCGCCTTCGCCATCGTCGCCATGACGCTCACGCTGGCCGCGGTGTATGCGCCGCTGGCCTTCACGCCGGGGCGCACCGGGCGGCTGTTCGTGGAGTTCGCGCTGGCACTGGCCGGGGCGGTGGTGGTGTCGGGCTTCGTGGCGCTCACGCTCTCGCCCATGATGTGCTCGCTGCTGCTGCGCCACAACCCCAGGCCCAACTGGTTCGACCGCAGCATGGAGCGCTGGCTGACCGCGCTGGCCGACGGCTACGGCCGCCTGCTGCGCCGCGTGCTGGCCGGCGGGCGCTGGGCGGTGCTGCTGGTGATGGCCGGCTGCGCCGTGGGCATCGCGCTGATCTACCCCAACATGCGGCAGGAGCTGTCGCCGCTGGAAGACCGCGGCGTCATCCTGGCCAACGTCAACGCGCCCGACGGCGCCACGCTGGAATACACCGACCGCTACGCGCGCCAGCTGGAGGCCATCGGCCAGCAATACCCCGAGTTCGACCGCATCTTCGCCAACATCGGCAACCCCACCGTGTCGCAGGGCAGCGTGGTCTACCGCACCGTGGACTGGAGCGAGCGCCAGCGCTCGACGCTGGAGATCGCGCGCGAGCTGCAGCCGAAGTTCAACCAGCTGGCCGGCGTCAGCGCCTTTCCGGTCACGCCGCCCTCGCTGGGGCAGGGCTTTCGCTCGCGGCCGGTGAACTTCGTGGTGCAGACCTCGGACAGCTACGAGCAGCTGAACCAGGTGATGGGCGAGCTGATGCAGGCCGTGGCGCAGAACCCCGGTTTCGTGGCGCCCGACGTGGACCTGCGCCTGTCCAAGCCCGAGCTGCGGGTGGAGGTGGACCGCGAGCGTGCCGCCGATCTGGGCGTCAGCGTCGAGGCCGTGGCCCGCGCCATCGAGACCATGCTGGGTGGCCGCCAGGTCACCCGCTACAAGCGCGACGCCGAGCAGTACGACGTGATCGTGCAGACGGCGGCTGGCGGCCGCAGCACGCCGGAGGACATCGAGCGCATCCAGCTGCGCGCCAGCAAGGGTGGCGTCGAATCCATGGTGCCGCTGTCGGCGCTGGTGAAGGTGCACGAAAGCGTGTCGCCGCGCGAGCTGAACCACTTCGGCCAGCGCCGCTCGGCCACGCTCACCGCCAACCTGGCACCCGACTATTCGCTGGGCGAGGCGCTGGCTTTTCTGGAGCAGACCGCGGCCCAGGTGCTCAAGCCCGGCTACACCACCGACCTGAACGGCATCTCGCGCGAGTTCCGCCGCTCGCAGGGCGCGCTGGTGGTGGTGTTCGTGCTGGCACTGCTGTTCATCTTCTTGGTGCTGGCGGCGCAGTTCGAGAGCTTC
>JAEXBL010000016.1 GCA_023394015.1 Pseudomonadota bacterium
ATTTTCGGCCGCGCGGCGCGTGGCCGCGCCGGTCACTCAGGCCAGCAGCCTCAAGCTCTTTCGAACAGGCAGGCCAGAAAGCGGGCTTCGAGCTGGGCGGCGCCGTCGCCGCTGGCCGGGGGCACCGACAGCACGCGGGCGGCCTGGCTGGGGCCGTTGAAGCCGAAGACCTGGGCCGCATCGCCGCCAGGGGCGCGGCCGCCGGCGTCCCCGGCCGGGCGGGCACGGTCCCAGCCGGCGGCCGGCACGTGCAGACCAGGCGGCAGGGAGGACAGGGGTGGAAACGTGCTCATGGCGTTCAACAATCAGGGCAATACGCGGGTTCGTGACGGGGATGTTACGGCCCCGCCCCCGGCCGCGCTACTGGGATCGTTCCCAGCCTGTGTGCACTTTGTCACGCCGGCAGGCGCACCTTGGCGGCCGCCATGGACTCCTGATTGCATAGCTTCCTGCGCCTGCCAGTTGGTCGCCGCCGGCCGATTCGACCCTGAAAACCACCCCTGGTAGTCATCCCAGTTGCCCATGGTGCCCACGCGCCCGCTGCGGTGCACGAAGCACATGACAAATGACCACGCTCTGGCGCGCGCATGACCAATGACAAAAGGCTCCGCCCGCACGGCGCTTGGTCATTCGTCATGGCGCGAAAGCGCCGGTCATCGAGCAAAGCGAAGTCATGCTCAGCCCAGCAGCGCGCCGACCTGCCGCAACAGCGTCGGCATCAGCTCGCCCACGCGCTCGATCAGGGTGCGCACCAGCGTGCCCAGCATCAGCAGCCACACGCCCACCGCGGCCACGCCCTTGAGCGACATGGAGATCGCGATCAGGTTGAGCTGCGGCGCGTAACGGTTCATCAGCCCCAGCGACAGGTCGATGGCGTACAGCACCACCAGCGCCGGCGCGGCCATCATGAAGGTGAGGCCGGCGAACTGCGCAAAGGCGCTCTCGAACAGCGTCACGCCAGCCTGCCGGATGGCCAGCCCCGGCTGCGCCAGCGGCCACAGCACAAAGCTCTCCATCAGCACGCCCACCCACAGCATCAGCCCGCCGGAGAACATGAACACGTACACCGCCAGCCGGCCCAGGAAGGCACCCGACAGCGAGGTCTGCCGGCCCGACAGCGGGTCCATGATCTGCGCCTGGCTGAAGCCGCTGGCGCCGTCCACCACCGCGCCGGCGGCGTCGAAGGCCCACAGCACCGCCGCCAGCAGCAGGCCCAGCGCCAGGCCGATGAAGGCCTCCTTGGCGAACAGGCCCAGCCAGTCGGTCACGCCCCAGTCGTTGACCACCACCGACGGCTGCACCGCCAGCGTGATCACGCCAAAGGCCAGAAAGATGGCCGCCCGCACCATCTGCGGCACCGTGTCCTGCGCCAGGATGGGCAGCAGCAAGAAGGCCATGGCAAAGCGCGTGCTCGCCAGCGCCGCCAGCAGCGCCAGATCGCCCAGGTTGCCGATCGCGGCGAGAGACTCACCCACAGCGTGACACCCGACAACAGGGCTGCGCAGCAAGCCCCTTCGCATGGCCGCGGAGCAGGCCGCACGGGAACGCCGCGCTCGGGGTTCCCCCGAGCGCCAGCGTTGTCCCCCTTGGGGGAAGGCGCCGCAGGCGACTCAGGGGGGTCACTTTTTCACCAGAGCAGGAAACTCCGTCATCACCCGGTCGGCAAACTGGTACAGCGAACCGCCCAGCAGCGAGGCGGTGACGAAGATGGTCAGCACGATGGCGAAGAACTTCAGCGCGTACTGCAGCGTCTGCTCCTGGATCTGCGTGGCCGCCTGCACCAGCGCGATCAGCAGCCCCACCAGGGCCGCCACCAGCACCGGCGGCGCCGACAGCATCAGCACCAGCCACAGGGCCTGGTAAACCAGTTGGAGCGCTTGTGAATCGAGCATGGTCAGTAGTCCCGCAAACGAATGGCCGCGGAGCAGGCCGTGCGAGCGAACGCCGTGCCCGGACCTGCGCCGGGCACTGGCGTTGTCCCCCCTCGCGCAGCAGAGGGGGGAAGGCGCCGAAGGCGACTCAGGGGGGTGTTCATCAATACGAAAGCACCAGACCATGCGACAGCTTCACCCAGCCATCCACCAGCACGAACAGCAGCAGCTTGAACGGCAGCGAAATGGTGGTGGGCGAGAGCATCATCATGCCCATGGCCATCAGGATGTTGGCGATGATCAGGTCGATGATCAGAAACGGCAGAAAGATCAGAAAGCCGATCTGGAACGCCGCCGACAGCTCGCCCACGGTGAAGGCTGGGATCACCACCACGAAGTCGCGCTCGGTGAGTTGCTCGGCCCGCTCGGGCGGCAGGTTCTTCTGCGCCGTCTTCAGGAAGAAGGCGCGCTCGCGCGGGCTGGAATGCTTCATCAGAAAGTCGCGCAGCGGCTCCTTGGCGGCGTCGCTCACGGCCAGCAGGCCGGCGGTGCTGCCGGTGGGGTCGCTCACGCCGCGGGCGCGCTCGGCCATGTCCATGCCCACGGGCAGCATCACGTACACGGTGAGCACCAACGCCATGCCGTTCAGCAC
>JAEXBL010000039.1 GCA_023394015.1 Pseudomonadota bacterium
TGAAGTCCTTCGTGTACGCGGCCTCCAGCTCCACCTACGGCGACCATCCCGCGCTGCCCAAGGTCGAGGAGAACATCGGCAATCCGCTGTCGCCGTACGCCGTGACCAAGTACGTCAACGAGCTGTACGCCGACGTGTTCGCCCGCTCCTACGGCTTCGAGAGCGTGGGCCTGCGCTACTTCAACGTGTTCGGCAAGCGCCAGGACCCGGACGGCGCCTACGCCGCGGTGATCCCCAAGTGGACCGCCGCCATGATCAAGGGCGACGACGTCACCATCAACGGCGACGGCGAGACCAGCCGCGACTTCTGCTTCGTGGACAACGCGGTGCAGGCCAACATCCTGGCGGCGATGGCGCCGGCCGAAGGCCGCAACCAGGTCTACAACGTGGCCGTCAGCGGCCGCAGCACCCTGAACCAGCTGTTCGGCTTCCTGGCGCAGGCGCTGGGCAAGCAGGGCGTGGACTACGCCAAGCAGCCGGTGTATGCGGATTTCCGCGCCGGCGACGTGCGCCATTCGCAGGCCGACGTCAGCAAGGCCGGCCGCCTGCTGGGCTACGCGCCCACCCACACGGTGCTGCAGGGCCTGGAAGTGGCCATGCCCTGGTACACGCAATTCCTGCGTTGATTTGAAAGCACTAGCCAGAAAACTCGGCAACATCCACCCGGATCACCTGCGCATATTCAAGGGCGCGTTCCGGGTGGCGGTGTTTCTGCTGTTGGGCAAGGCCGCCGGCGCCGTCAAGGAGATGGCGGTGGCGTACCGCTACGGCGTCAGCGACGCCGTGGACGCCTATCAATTCACCATGACGATGGCCACCTGGCTGCCCGTGACCATCGTGGGCGTGCTGTCGGTGGTGCTGATCCCGGTGCTGGTGCGGCTGCGCCGCGCCGAGGAAACCGAAAGACGCCTGTTCATCGGCGAGCTGCAAGGCTGGGTCGCCGCGGCCGGCGTGGCGCTGGCGCTGCTGACCTGGTTCGCCTGGCCGCAGGTGCTGGGCATGCTGGGCCAGGGCCTGTCGGCCCAGGTCCGCGAGATGACCGGCGAGCTGCTGGCGGCCTTCGCCCCGGTGGCGGCGCTGCTGCTCGTCGCCGGCATCAGCGCCGCCCGTCTGCGCGCGCAGGAGCGCCACGTCAACACTTTGCTCGACAGCGTGCCTGCCGTGGCCACCCTGGCCTGGGTCATGCTGGCGGCCAGCGCCGACGGCGTGGGGCCGCTGCTGTGGGGCACGCTGGTGGGCTACGCCATCCAGACCGTCTGGCTGGCCTGGCTGGCCGCGCGCGCCGACGGCGGCTTCTGGGGCGCGCCGCGCCTGTCGCTGCGTTCGCCGCACTGGCCGGAGCTGATGAGCGCGGCCGGCGTGATGCTGATCGGCCAGGTGGCCATGAGCTTCGTCGGCCCGCTGGACCAGTACGCCGCCGCCAACCTCGGCGCCAACGCCAACGCCACGCTGGGCTACGCCAGCCGGCTGCTGTCGCTGCTCCTGGGCATAGGCGCGGTATCGGTGGGACGCGCGGCGCTGCCCGTGCTGGCCGACGTGCAGGCGCGCGGCGATACCGGCCGCGCGCGCGTCATGGCCCTGAAATGGTCCGTGCTGATGGTGGCCGCCGGCGGCGGCGCGGTAGTGCTGGGCTGGGTGCTGGCGCCGTGGGGCGTGTCGGTGCTGTTCGAGCGCGGCGCCTTCACGGCCGAGAACACCCAGGCCGTGGCGCACGTGCTGCGCTGGGGGCTCCTGCAGCTGCCGTTCTATTTCGGCGTGCTGATCCTGGTGCAATTGCTGGCCAGCCAGAACCGCTACCGCATCATGTCGGCCATCGCCGTGGGCAACTTCCTGCTGAAGGCGGCGCTGAATCCGTTGCTGGCGGCCCGCATGGGCGCGGCCGGCATCATGCTGGCCACCAGCCTCATGTACCTGCTGTCCTTCGCCTGCTACCTGCTGGTGGCGCTGCGCAAGGCCGAAACCAAGGAGGCCGATTGAATGTCCGAGACTGATTTCGGCCGGCCCCTGCGCGTCCTGCTGTTCATCCATTCGCTGGGCGGCGGCGGGGCCGAGCGGGTCGCCGCCGACCTGAGCGCGCACTGGGCCGAGATGGGCCGCGAGGTCATGGTGGTGACCCAGGCCGGCGCCGCGGGCGACGTCTATGCGCTGCATCCCAAGGTGCGCCGCGAGGTGCTGGACACCGCGGGCGAGGGCGGCGGACTGCGTGGGATCTGGAGCAACGTGCAGCGCGTGCGCGCGCTGCGCCGCGTGGTCCGGTCGTTTCGGCCCGACATCGTGCTGGGCATGATGACCACGGCCTCGGTGCTGTCGGTGCTGGCCTGCGCCGGCCTGTCGTGCCGGGTGATCGCGACCGAGCACACGCATCCGCCGTCGCAGACCCTGTCGGGCTTCTGGCAGCGCCTGCGGCGCCTGACCTATCCGCGCGCCGCGGGCGTGGTGGCGCTGACCCGCGGCACCGCGGACTGGCTGGACCGGCATGTGCCGGGCTGCCGGCTGGCCGTCATCCCCAATCCGGTGCATTTCCCGCTGCCGCGCGCGGAACCCGTGCTGGCGCCGGTTGCCGGCGCGGGCCGCAAGCGCCTGCTGGCCGTGGGCCGGCTGCATGCCGACAAGGGTTTCGACCTGCTGATCCAGGCCTATGCCCGGCTGGCGTCCTCGCATCCCGGATGGGATCTGGTTATCCTGGGCGAGGGCGACGAGCGGCGCGCGCTGGAGGCGCAGGTGCGCGAAGCCGGATTGCAGGAGCGCGTCTTCATGCCGGGGCGCGCGGGCAATGTGGGCGACTGGTACGAAAGCGCCGACCTGTACGTGCTGACCTCGCGCTTCGAGGGCCTGTCCAACACCCTGCTCGAATCCATGGCCAGCGGCCTGGCCGCCGTCGCCTTCGATTGCGACACCGGCCCGCGCGAAATCGTGCGCGACGGGGTGGACGGCGTGCTGGTGCGGCCCAACGGCGACGTGCCCGCGCTGGTGGCGGCGCTGGACGCGCTCATGCGCGACGACGCCGCGCGCGCCCGCATGGCGCAGGCGGCGATCGATGTGCGCGAGCGGTTTTCGGCCGCGCGCGTGCTGCAGAAATGGCAAGAACTTTTTGACGGCGTGCGCGCGCCGGGCCGCTAGGGTCCGGGCGCGTCATGCCGTTGCTACGGTGACCACGAGAACAACATCATGTGTGGAATAGTCGGTATCTGGGGCCCCAGCGGGAACAAGGCGCAAGTGCTGGCGGAAAGCTGCCGCCGCATCCGCCACCGCGGGCCCGACAGCAATGGCTTCTGGGAAGATCCCGAGGCCGAGCTGGCGCTGGCGCACGTGCGCCTGGCGATCCTGGACCTGACCGAAGCGGGCCACCAGCCCATGACCTCGGCCTGCGGCCGCTACGTCATGGTGTTCAACGGCGAGATCTACAACCACCTGGACATCCGCAAGCAGCTGGAGCAATCGGCGCTGGCGCCGTCCTGGCGCGGCCATTCCGACACCGAGACCCTGCTGGCGGGCTTCACCGCGCTGGGCATCGAGGCCACCTTGCAGGCCGCGGTGGGCATGTTCGCCATCGCGCTGTGGGACCGCGCCTCGCGCAAGCTGGTGCTGGCGCGCGACCGCATGGGCGAAAAGCCCCTGTACTACGGCTATTCGGGCGCGGAACTGGTGTTCGCCTCCGAACTCAAGGGCCTGATGCCGATCCCCGGCTTCGGCGGCGAACTGAACCGCAATGCCCTGGCCTCGTTCATGCGCCACAACTACATCCCGGCGCCGCAATCGATCTTCCAGGGCATCGCCAAGCTGCCGCCGGGCACTTGGGTCGAATTCACCGCCGACGACACCCGCAGCCGCCGCATGCCGCAGCCGCGCGTGTACTGGTCGGCGCGCGAGGCGGCCGACGTCGCCGCGCAGTCGCCACTGTCGTTCGACAACGACGCGCAGGCCGCGCAGGCGCTCGAAGGCGTGCTGTCCAAGGCGGTGGGCGGCCAGATGCTGGCTGACGTGAGCCTGGGCGCCTTCCTGTCGGGCGGCATCGATTCGTCCACCATCGTCGCGCTGATGCAGGCGCAGAGCTCGCAGCCGGTGCGCACCTTCGCCATCGGCTTTCATGAGAAAGGCTACGACGAGGCGCAGCACGCCAAGGCCGTGGCCGCACACCTCGGCACCGACCACACCGAGCTGTACGTGACGGCGGAAGACGCGCTGGCCGTGGTGCCCACGCTGGCCGACATGTACGACGAACCGTTCGCGGATTCCTCGCAGATCCCGACGTCGCTGGTCACGCGCATGGCGCGTCAGCACGTCACGGTGGCGCTGTCGGGCGACGGCGGCGACGAGCTGTTCGGCGGCTATTCGCGTTATTTCCGCGTGAACAACTGGTGGCAGAAGTGCGAGCGCGTGCCCGCGGTGCTGCGCAAGCCCGCCGGCGCGCTGCTGAGCGCTTCGGCGCTGCTGCCCGGGCGCGGCGCCTGGCGCGGCAAGGTCGGCAAGCTGGGCGAGCTGCTGCGCGCCGATACGCGCGGCGAGTTCTACCGCCATTTCGTTTCGTACTGGGCCGACCCGTCC
>JAEXBL010000064.1 GCA_023394015.1 Pseudomonadota bacterium
CCCTTCGACGCACCGGCCCTGTTCGGCCCCGCGCTGGCGGCGGCGGCGCGCGCCGTGCGTGCCGATGGCTTCGTCTACCTTGAAGGGCCTGCCGCCTGGGACGCCGCCGCGCTGCAGGCGTTGGGCCTGGCCGAGCACCGCCACCTGAAGGCCGGCGCGGTGCACGCGCAGTTGCTGCGGCCCCTCGCATAATCGACCGAACCCATGCGGCAGCGGCCCTGGCCGCTGCCGCCACCGAACAGCGCCCCCGCAAGGAGACACCGCCCCCATGAGCCGCCACGTCATCGCCGTCTATCCCGGCACCTTCGATCCGATCACCCTGGGCCACGAGGACATCGTGCGCCGCGCCTCGGCCCTGTTCGACGAGGTGATCATTGCCGTGGCCGTGGCGCACCACAAGAAGACGCTGTTCACGCTCGACGAGCGGCTGGAGCTGGCGCGCGACGCCGCCGGCCGCTTCGACAATGTGCGCGTGGAGCCTTTCGACGGCCTGGTGCGCGACTTCGTGGTCGATCGCGGCGGCAAGGTGATGGTGCGCGGCGTGCGCGGCGTGACCGATTTCGACTACGAGTTCCAGCTCGCCGGCATGAACCGCAGCCTGGCGCCCGAGGTGGACACGGTGTTCCTCACGCCCACCGCCACGCTGCAATCGGTCAGCAGCACGCTGATCCGCGAGATCTCGCAACTCGGCGGCGACGTGGCGCCCTACGTGGCGCCGCTGGTGCTGGCCCGGCTGCAGGCCCGGCGCGTCAGCCGGGCGGCATAAACCCTGCGGCGCCTGATGCGATCAGATCGTCGCCATCATGGGCTCTTGCACACAGGAGGCCGAGATGAGCGAACTCTGGTTGAAATCACTGATCACATCCACGCCGCAGGAGGGCTTCGAGCTGGCGATCACGCTGAGCCGCCGCGGCGTGAAATACACGCAGCCCGACCCGGCGGTGCTGAAGGAGCTGCGGCCCGAATACGCCCACTCGGCCGACGCGCTGACGGCGGCATCGCACGTGGTGGCGGTCAACTTCCAGACCGTGGCGGCCGCCAACAACTACTGGCGCAGCTAGCGCCCGCCGCAGGGCCGGTCACGGCATCTCGCCGCGCCGGCGCCGCTCCTTGAAGTCGCGCGTTTCGGCCACGATCACGCCGGCCAGCGCCACCAGCGCGATCAGGTTGGGAATCGCCATCAGCCCGTTGAAGGTGTCGGCCGCGGCCCACACCAGGTCCAGGCTGGCCACCGTGCCCAGCATCACGGCGCCGGTGTAGACCAGGCGGTAGGGCAGCACGAAGCGCTCGCCCAGCAGGTAGGCGGCGCATTTCTCTCCGTAGTAGCACCAGCCCAGGATGGTGGAGTAGGCGAAGAAGATCAGGCCGAAAGTCACCAGCCAGCCGCCGGGGCCGGGCAGCAGGCGGTCGAAGGTCTGGGTGGTGAGCGCGGCGCCGGTCAGCTCGGGCTGGACGAAGGCACCGCTGGACAGCAGGCCGATCACCAGCACGATGCCGGTGATGGAGCAGACCACGATGGTGTCCAGAAAGGTGCCGGTCATCGACACCAGCGCCTGGCGCACCGGGTGGTCGGTGCGCGCGGCGGCGGCGGCGATCGGCGCCGAGCCCATGCCGGCCTCGTTGGAGAACACGCCGCGCGCCACGCCGTAGCGGATCACCGCGCCCAGCGCGCCGCCGGCCACGGCCTGGCCGGTGAAGGCGTCGCCAAAGATCAGCTTGAGCGCGGGGCCGAGCAGCTCCAGGTTGAGCGCGATGATCAGCAGCCCGCCCAGCACGTAGCCGATGGCCATGAAGGGGACGATGATCGACGCTGCCCGGGCGATGCTGCGGATGCCGCCCAGGATGACGATGCCGGTGAGCACCGTCAGCACCACCCCGGTGGCCCAGCCCGGCACGCCGAAGCTGGTGGTGATGGACTGCGCCACCGAGTTGGACTGCACCGAGCTGCCGATGCCGAACGCGGCCACGGCGCCGAAGAAGGCGAAGGCGTAGGCCAGCCACTTCCAGCGGCGGCCCATGCCGCGCTCGATGTAGTACATGGGGCCGCCCGACATCTCGCCGCGGGCGTTGACGATGCGGTACTTGACGGCCAGCACGCCCTCGCCGTACTTGGTGGCCATGCCGAAGATGGCGGTGACCCACATCCAGAACACCGCGCCCGGCCCGCCCAGCACCACCGCCGTGGCCACGCCGGCGATGTTGCCGGTGCCGATGGTGGCCGACAGCGCCGTCATCAGCGCGCCGAAGTGCGAGATGTCGCCCTCGTGCTCGCTGCCGTCGGCCTTCCTGGGGTGCGGCCTGAAGGCCTGCTTGAGCGCGTAGGGCAGCAGCGAGAACTGCAGGCCAGCCAGGCGCAGCGTGAGGTAGACGCCGGTGCCCACCAGGAACACCAGCATGTACGGCCCCCACACCCAGCCGCCCAGGGTTTCGAAAAGGGTTTTCAGGTCGTCCATGGGCTTGCTTTCGTGATCGGTGGGGCGCCGCCGGCTGGGGAGCCGCCGCGCGGCAGCGGGGGCCCGAGTTTATTGCTCGACGAAGGCGCGCTCGACCACGAAGTCGCCCGGCGTGGTGGTGTTGCCCTCGTTGAAGCCGCGCGCTTCCAGCACGGCCTTGATGGATTTCAGCATCTCGGGGCTGCCGCACAGCATCACGCGGTCGACCTGCGGGTTGAGCTGCGGCACGCCCAGGTCGCGCGCCATGCGGCCAGTCTCGATCAGCTCCGGGATGCGGCCCTGCGTGGGGAAGGGCTCGCGCGTCACCGTAGGGTAGTACTTGAGCTGCTGGCGAATCATCTCGCCCAGGAACTCGTGCTGCGGCAGCTCGTTGGTGATGTAGTCGCGGTAGGCCAGCTCGGCCACCAGGCGGCAGCCGTGCACCAGCACCACCTCGTCGAACTTCTCGTAGGTGTCCGGGTCGCGGATGATGCTCATGTAGGGCGCCAGGCCGGTGCCGGTGCCGAACAGGTACAGGCGCTTGCCGGGCAGCAGGTAGTCGATCAGCAGCGTGCCGGTGGGCTTGTGGCCGACGATGATGCTGTCGCCCGGCTGGATGTGCTGCAGCCGGCTGGTCAGCGGGCCGTCGGGCACCTTGATGCTGAGGAACTCCAGATGCTCCTCGTAGTTGGGGCTGACGATGGAGTAGGCGCGCAGCAGCGGCTTGCCGTCCACCCGCAGCCCGATCATGGTGAAGTGGCCGTTGGAAAAACGCAGGCTGATGCTGCGCGTGGTGGTGAAGCTGAACAGGCGGTCCGTCCAGTGGTGGACGGTGAGGACTTTTTCTTCGTCGAAAGCGGCCATGGACTTGGGGCATCACCGCCAGGCGGCGGCAGGTGGATGAGGGAAAACACGTATTGTCGCATTGGTGCTTAGACAAAAAGCCGCATGTGCTTATGCTGCCCGCACCCAGGCCGCCGGCCTGCCTGTTTTTTCACGACCTACATGACTGCTTCCCTTCCTCTTTCGGGCCTGCGCGTGCTGGATTTGTCGCGCGTGCTGGCCGGCCCGCTGGCGGCCCAGGTGCTGGGCGACCTGGGCGCCGAGGTGCTCAAGGTCGAGCACCCCACGCGCGGCGACGACACGCGTGACTGGGGCGTGCGCACCGGCGCCCACAACAGCGCCTACTTCAACAGCATGAACCGCAACAAGCGCTCCATCACGCTGGACTTGCAGCAGCCCGAGGGCCAGCGCATCGCGCGCGAGCTGGCGCTGCAAAGCGACGTGCTGATCCAGAACTTCAAGTTCGGCGGCACGGCGAAGATGGGGCTGGACTACGACACCCTGGCCGCCGGCCACCCGGGCCTGGTGTACTGCTCCATCACCGGCTACGACCCCACCGGCCCCGAGGCCGCGCGCCCCGGCTACGACCTGGTGGTGCAGGGCGAGACCGGGCTGATGGGCCTGAACGGCGAGGAGGGCCAGGCGCCGCTGAAGTTCGGCGTGGCCATGGTCGATCTGTTCACCGGCATGTCGGCCGCGCAGGCCGTGCTGGCGGCGCTGTGGGCGCGCGAGCGCCAGGGCGGCCGGGGCCGCCACGTGCAACTGGCCCTGCACGACTGCGGGATCATGCTGTCGGTGTACTACGGCATGGAGGCGCTGATCGAAGGGCTCGACCCACCCAAGTACGGCAACGCCCATCCTTCCATCGTGCCCTACGGCGTGTTCGACGCCGCCGACGGGCCGCTGGTCGTCACCGTGGGCAACAACGCGCAGTTCCAGCGCTTTTGCGGCGACGTCATCGGCCGGCCCGAGCTGGCCCAGGACGAGCGCTACGCCACCAACGCCGCGCGCGCCATCCACCCGCACACGCTGCTGCCGGTCATTGAGGCCGAGCTGGCGCGCCGCCCGCGCGCCGAACTGCATGAGGCCTTGAGCCGCGCCGGCATTCCCTGCGGCGAGGTGCTGGGCGTGCTGGAGGGGCTGACCTCGCCGCGCACCCAGGCCAGCGGCGGCGTGCTGCAGACGCAGCTGGCCGACGGCACGCCGGTGCCGGTGCAGGCGCCGCCCTACCGCTTCGAAGGCACGCGCGCGCCGGTGCGCCTGGCCCCGCCCACCCAGGGCCAGCACACGGCCGAGGTGCTGCGCGAGCGCCTGGGCCTGGGCCCGGCCGAAGTGGACGCGCTGCGTGCCAGCGGCGTGGTCTGAGGCGCGGGCAGGCGTTCGGGCTGCCAGTGCCCGAATGCCCGGCGCCGCAAGCTCATATTTTGATAGTGAACAGGAGACACCAAGCATGCATCGTCCATCCACCGCATCCACTTTCCAGCTGAACCGCCGCCGCGTGCTGGCCGCCACCGGCGCGCTGCTGGCCACGGGTGGCGCCTGGGCGCAGAACTGGCCGGCCAAGCCGGTCAAGCTGGTCGTGCCCTGGCCGGCCGGCGGGCCGACCGATACCGGCTCGCGCATCGTCGGCCAGGCCCTGGGCGAGCGCCTGGGCCAGCCGGTGGTGATCGAGAACCGCCCCGGCGCCTCCGGCTCCATCGCCTACCAGCAGGTCATCAAGACGCCGGGCGACGGCCACACCTTCGTGATGCTGGCCACGCCCACCATGCTGGCGCCGCACCTCTACAAGAGCGCCAGCTACCACCCGGTGAACGACTTGCTGCCGGTGGCCATGGTGTACGACCTGCCCATCGTGCTGGTGGTCAACCCCAGCGCGCTGCCCCAGGTGACCGACCTCAAGGGCCTGATCGCCGAGGCCAAGGCGCGCGGCGGCAAGCTCGACTACACCACCGCCGGCCCCGGCAGCTTTGGCCACCTGACCATGGAGCTGCTCAAGCAGCAGGGCGGCTTCCAGGCGCAGCACATCGCCTACAAGGGCAGCGCTCCGGCCATGAACGACCTGCTCGGCGGCCAGGTGCCGGTGATGTTCTCCGACCTGGTGGCCGCGCTGCCGCACATCAAGGCCGGCAAGCTGCGCGCGCTGGCCGTGGGCTCGCCACAGCGCGTGTCGATCGTGCCCGACGTGCCGACGGTGGCCGAGCAGGGCTTCAAGGGCTTCGAGGCCGTGTCCATCGGCGCCATGCTGGCCCCCAAGGGCACACCCGCCGCCGCCATCGAGCGCATGGGCAGCGAGCTGAAGGCCGTGCTGGCCCTCCAGGAGGTGCAGGAGCGCCTGGTCGGCGCCGGCTGCTACGCCGGCTACCGCGACGCGCAGGACATGGCGCCCTACGTGAGCGCCGAGTTCGACAAGTGGGGCCGGGTGATCAAGGACAAGCGACTGGCCAACGAGTAAGGACGCTTGGGCCGCTGGCTGCGGCCCGTGTGCCCTCAAATCTGCCGGTTGCGCGCCAGCGGCGGGTTGGCGGCGAAGTACTTCTGGATGCCGTTGATCAGCGCGTTGGCCAGGTCGTTCTGATAACTCTCGCTGCGCAGCTTGCGTTCTTCGTCGGGGTTGCTGATGAAGGCGGTCTCGACCAGCACGCTGGGCATGTCGGGCGAGCGCAGCACGGCGAAGTTGGCGCGCTCGACGTTGCGCTTGTGCAGGCGCCCGACGCCGCCGATGGCGCGCAGCATGGAGTCGCCCAGCACCAGGCTGTCCTTGATCTGCGCGGTGGTGCTCATGTCGAGCAGGGCGCGCTGCACCAGTGTGTCCTTCACGCCCAGGTTGACGCCGCCGATGCGGTCGGCGGCGTTTTCCTTGTTGGCCAGCCAGCGCGCGGCGGTGCTGGAGGCGCCGCGCTCGGACAGCGCGTAGACGCTGGCGCCGCGCGCCTCGGGCCGCAT
>JAEXBL010000277.1 GCA_023394015.1 Pseudomonadota bacterium
TGCCTGACGCGGGTGCAGCTGTGGGCGGTGCCGCGCGCCGCCATCGACGGCCCCGCCGCCGTGCGCCGGCTGTTCGACGCCAGCAGCGTGACCGGCTCCACCGTCATCAGCGGCAGCTCCGACCTGCACACCGACATGCAGCTGCAGGCCGACGGCAGCATCCGCATGCTGGTGCTGGTGGGCGAGACCGCGCCGGGCCGGGTGTCGCCGCGCCGCCTGGGCCGGCTGGTGCAGCGCCTGCTCGACATCGAGACCTACCGCATGGCGGCGCTGATGGGGCTGCCGGCGGCGCGTGAGTCGGTGGCCTGGCTGGCCAGCGGCGAGGCCGAGCTGGCCACCCTGGCCGAGCAGGTGCGCGACGCCGCCCCGGCCGACGAGCCGGCGCTGCTGGACCGCCTGACGCGCCTGGCCGCCGGGCTGGAGAGCCGCTACGCCGCTACCCACACGCGCTTTTCGGCCAGCGCCGCCTATTTCCAGCTCATCGAGCAGCGGCTGGCGGCGATTGCCGAGACCCGCATCGAGGGCATGCAGTCGCTGCACGACTTCATGCAGCGCCGCCTGCTGCCGGCCATGCACACCTGCCGCTCGGCCGACCGGCGCCAGGCCGCGCTGTCGCAGCGCATCGAGCGCATCAGCGGCCTGCTGCGCACGCGGGTCGAGGTCGACCAGCAGCAAAGCACCCGCGAGCTGCTGGCCGGCATGAACCGCCGGCAGGAGCTGCAGCTGCGGCTGCAGTCCACGGTGGAGGGCCTGTCGGTGGCCGCCATCTCGTACTACCTGCTGGGCCTGCTGGGCTACCTGCTGCCCGGCGCGCAGGCGCTGGGCTGGCCGTTCGGCACCGGCGCCAGCATCGCCGTGGCCGTGCCGCTGGTGGTGGGCACGGTGTGGTGGTCCATGCGGCGCCTGCACCACCGCGTGATGGGGCCCAAGGCGCCGCCACGCGAATGACACCTTGCCGCCCCATGTTCGACCACCGCAACCCCTATCCCAGCACGCGCCACCCGGTGTTTGCGCGCAACCTGGTGGCGACCTCGCACCCGCTGGCCGCGCAGGCCGGGCTGCGGCTGTTGCAGCAGGGCGGCAATGCGGTCGATGCCGCCGTGGCCACCGCCGCGGCCATGACCATTTGCGAGCCGGTGAGCAACGGCCTGGGCAGCGACGCCTTCTGCATCCTGTGGGACGGCCAGCGCCTGCACGGCCTGAACGCCGCCGGCCGCGCGCCGGCCGGCTGGAGCGTGGACTACTTCCGCCGCAAGTACGGCGACGCCGCCACCGCGCCGCCCCAGCGCGGCATCGACAGCGTGACGGTGCCCGGCGCCGTGGCCGCCTGGGTGCAGCTCAACCAGCGCTTTGGCCGCCTGCCGCTGGCCCAGGTGCTGGCGCCGGCCATCGAGATCGCCGAGCGCGGCTACTGCGTGCCGGTGGTGGTGCAGCACAAGTGGGCCGCCGCCGTGCCTGAGCTGCAGGCGCAGCCCGGCTTTGCGCCCACCTTCATGCCCTGGGGGCGGGCGCCGCGGGTGGGCGAGCTGTTCCGCTTTCCGGCCGCGGCCCGGGCGCTGCGCCGCATCGCCGACACCGGCGGCGCAGCCTTCTACGGCGGCGAGATCGCCGAGGCCGTCGAGCGCCTGGCCGCGCAGCATGGCGGCGCGCTCACGGCGGCAGACTTCGCGCGCTACCAGCCGGAGTGGGTCGATCCCATCGGCATCGGCTACCGTGGTTACCGGCTGCACGAGATTGGCCCCAGCACCCAGGGCATCGCGGCGCTGATGGCGCTGGGCATGCTGGAGCACTTCGACGTGGCCGCGCTCGGCGCCGACAGCGCCCGCGCCCAGCACCTGCAGATCGAGGCCATGAAGCTGGCCTTTGCCGACGTGTGGCGCCACGTCGCCGAGCCCTCGCGCATGGCGGTGACGGCCGCGCAAATGCTCGATGCCGCGTACCTCGAAAGCCGTGCCAGACTGATCCGCATGGACCAGGCGCAGGACTTCGGTCCCGGCCTGCCGGCGGCGGGCGGCACCATCTACCTCACCGCGGCGGACGAAAACGGCATGATGGTCAGCTTCATCCAGAGCAACTACCTGGGCTTCGGCTCCGGCTGCGTGGAGCCGGAATTCGGCATCAGCCTGCAAAACCGCGGCCACGGCTTCAGCCTGCAGCAGGGCAGCCCCAACGGGGTGGCGCCGGGCCAGCGGCCGTTTCACACCATCATCCCGGCCTTCTTGACCCGGGACGGCCAGCCGGTGATGAGCTTTGGCGTGATGGGCGCGCACATGCAGCCGCAGGGCCACGTGCAGACGCTGGTGCGCCTGCTCGACCACGGCCAGAACCCGCAGGCCGCCTGCGACGCGCCGCGCTGGCGCACCAACCCCGACGGCACGCTGAACCTCGAGGCCGGCACCCCCGCCGCCACCGCGCAGGGCCTTCATGCGCTGGGCCACCGCATCGCGCCGCTGCCCGCGGGCTACCCCGACTTCGGCGCCGGCCAGTTCATCTGGCGCCTGGGCGATACGGCCACGCAAGGCTACGTGGGCGCCAGCGACGCGCGCCGCGACGGGCTGGTGGCGGGCTTTTGAGCGCACGGCAGTCGCGAATGGCCACCACCGAAGGTGTCAAGCCCCAGCTGGCGCCGGCGCACGCCATCCAGGCGCAGGCGGCCGCCAGAAAGCGAGCCATCGGCCTGCTGCTGGCCGCGCTGGGCGCCATCGCCTTCAGCGGCAAGGCCATCATCGTCAAGCTGGCCTACCGCTATGGCGTGGACGCGGTCACGCTCATCATGTACCGCATGCTG
Source organism: Pseudomonadota bacterium (assembly GCA_023394015.1). Lineage (GTDB taxonomy): Bacteria > Pseudomonadota > Gammaproteobacteria > Burkholderiales > Burkholderiaceae_C > Ottowia. Next base: position 2,789 of record JAEXBL010000277.1, read on the forward strand.
TTCGCGCTGCCCTTCTTCGTGGTCATGGCCTGGTGGGCCGGGCGCGGCAAGCCGCCGCTGGCGCGGCGCGACTGGGCCGGCGTGCTGGGCCTGGGCTTCATCGGCTACTACCTGTCCAGCATGCTCGACTTCGCCGGCCTGCAGTACATCACTGCCAGCCTGGAGCGGCTGATCCTGTATTTGGGCCCCACGCTGGTGCTGCTGCTGGGCTGGGCGCTGCGCGGGCGGCGCATCACGCGCGGGCACCTGGCGGCCACGGCCGTCAGCTACGTGGGCGCGCTGCTGGTGTTCGGGCTGGAGCTGCGCGTGGCCCCCACCGGCGCCACCGCCTGGGGCGCGCTGCTGGTGTTCATCTCCACCTTCACCTACGCGCTGTACCTGTTCTACAGCGGCGAATTCGTGCAGCGCCTCGGCTCGCTGCGCCTGGTCGGCCTGGCCACGGCCTTTGCCTGCGTGTGCTGCATCGTGCAGTTCTTGGCTGTCAAGCCGCTGTCGGCGGCGCAGGTGGCGCCCGAGGTGATCTGGCTGTCCATCCTCAACGCCACCCTGTGCACCGCCGCCCCGGTGCTGATGGTGATGATGGCCGTCGAGCGCCTGGGTCCCAGCCTGGCCGCGCAAATGGGCATGATCGGCCCGCTGTCCACCATCGCCATGGGCATCGTGATCCTGGACGAGCCCTTCACCCCCTGGCTGGCCGCCGGCACGGTGCTGGTGGTGGCGGGCATCTTCATGTTCAGCCGGGCGGGGCGATGATGACGCTGCTGGCCAACCTGGTGTCACTGTTCGCGATCGCGCCCTATGTGGCGCTGATGCGGCTCGATCCGATGTGGGGTTGGATCAACCCGCGCGGCGGCCTGGTTCTGTTTGCGGGCAGCGTCGTCGCTGCCAACCTGGCCATCCGATACTCTGTCAGCGAGCACGACGGGCCGCTTGGCCACCGTTTCGAGATCGGCGTGGCCGGCTGGATCTGGCTGGTGGTGCAGTCCATCGCCGGCTGGTACTTGTACTTGGCGTGGCCGCACGCTTGATGTCGCCTTTGGCGGCACGGATTTTTCAACAGGAGCGACACATGGATCTGGGCATTGCAGGCAAATGGGCACTGGTGTGCGGCGCCAGCAAGGGGCTGGGGCGCGGCTGCGCCGAGGCGCTGGCGGGCGAGGGCGTGCATGTGCTGATGGTGGCGCGCGGGGCCGAGGCGCTGGCGGCGGCGGCGGACGAGATCGCGGCCGCGCACCCGGGTGTCGAAGTGCTGACGGTGGCGGCCGACGTCACCACACCCGAGGGCCGCGCGGCGGTGTTCGCGGTGCGGCAGGATTTCGACATCCTGGTCACCAATGCCGGCGGGCCGCCCACCGGCAGCTTCCGCGACTGGGACCGCGACGCCTGGATCAAGGCCATCGACGCCAACATGCTGACGCCCATCGAGCTGATCAAGGCCACCATCGACGGCATGCTGGCGCGCGGCTTCGGGCGCATCGTCAACATCACCTCCAGCGCGGTGAAGGCGCCGATCGACATCCTGGGGCTGTCGAACGGGGCGCGCTCGGGGCTGACCGGCTTCGTGGCCGGGCTGGCGCGCAACCCCGAGATCGCGGCCAAGGGCGTCACAGTCAACAACCTACTGCCGGGCAAGTTCGACACCGACCGGCTGGCCGCCACCATGCAGGGCGCGGCGCAGAAGACGGGCAAGACGCTGGAGGAAATCCGCGCCGCGCAGCAGGCGCAGATTCCGGCACGGCGCTTCGGCACGCCGGCCGAATTCGGTGCCATCTGCGCCTTTCTGTGCAGCCAGCAGGCGGCCTACCTGACCGGGCAGAACATCCTGCCGGACGGCGGGGCGTACCCCGGCACGACCTGAGCATTCGCCGGGCGCGGGCTGCCGCGCGTGGCGCGCTGCGGGTATGCTTGTTTCTTTGTTCGGCCTTTTTGACATGGAGCCCCGATGACTGCTTCCGCCACCACCGCGCGCCCCGAGGGCGGCGACATGATTGAGAACGTCACCTTCGACGAGCTGCAGATCGGCCAGAGCGCCCAGATGGTGCGCACGCTGAGCGAGGCCGACATCCAGGCCTTTGCCGCGATCTCGGGCGACACCAACCCGGCGCACCTGGACCACGAATACGCCGATGCCAGCATGTTCAAGGGCGTCATCGCCCACGGCATGTGGGGCGCGGGCCTGGTGTCGGCGGTGCTGGGCACGCAACTGCCGGGGCCGGGCACCATCTACATGGAGCAGTCGCTGCGCTTTTCGCGCCCGGTGCGGGTGGGCGACACGCTGACGGTGACGCTGACGGTGCTGAGCAAGGACGAGGAGAAGAAGCGCGTGGAGATGGACTGCGTGATGACCAACCAGCAGGGCGAGAAGGTGCTCTCGGGCGTGGCCAAGGTGCTGGCGCCGACCCAGAAGGTGCGCCGCCCGCGCATGCCGTTGCCGAGGATCGAGCTGGTAAACGATTGAGTACCTGATCACCCGCACAAAAAACCGCGCCCTGGCAGCGCGGTTTTTTCATGGCACCGGGCCCGGCCTCAGGCGCGCAGGGCGGTGCGGATCTGCTCGATCAGCGTCTTTTCGGCGTCGCTCAGGCGCGTGCCGCCAAAGCCCAGAAAGCCGCCCTCGGTCGAGGCCATGGCCACCTTCTCGGCCACGCTGAGTGCCCATTCGCGGTACTGCGCGGCCTGGGTGGCATCCACCTTGGTGTCCAGCAGCTGCGCGGCCTCGCGGGCGTCCTTGAGGGTTTGCGCGGTCAGCAGCTCGGCCGAGGTGATGCCTTTTTCCTTCATGCGGCTCATGGCCCAGTCGCGCGTCTTGCGGGCCTGCTCCAGCTCGGCGCTTTTGTCGGTGGCCCTGGGGTCGGGCACGATGGCCTGGATCAGCTCGTTGTCCGGGTAGTTCTTCACGCCGGCCATCAGCGCCTGGCCGGAGGCGAACATCTCCTTGCCGGTGCCGAACAGCCCGCTGCGGCCGGCAAAGGCCACGGCCGAGCCGATGGATTGCGGCAGCGCCGCCAGCAGTTGCAACTCGTCGTCGGTCAGATTCAGTGTCATCGCGGCCCTCCTGGTTCAAGGTGCATGAAAAGGCCACAGTGTAGGCAGGCGGCCGCGTGCTTTCAGTGCGTCACTCGTCCCAGTCCTTCCAGCGCACCGAGTGCGCGCGGCGGTAGACGTTGACGGCGTTGCCCAGCGTGGGATGAAAGTGGTCGGCGTCGAAGCGCGGGCTGAGGCCGTAGCGCATGATCAGGTCGCGCACGTGGCCGGGCAGGCCGGCAAACTGCAGCTCGATGCCGCGCGCCTCCAGCTCGGCGTCCAGCTCGGCCAGCATGTCGGCGGCGGTGACGTCGATGTCGTTCACCGGCTCGGCCGACACGATGACCTGGCGCGTGGGCGTGGGCGCCTGCGCCACCGCGTTCAGCAGCGCCTCGCGAAACAGCTCGGCATTGGCGAAGAACAGCTGCTGGTCCCAGCGGAACATCACCAGGCCGGGCACGAAGCGGCCCTCCGGGTGGCGGCTGAAGTCGTGGTAGCCCTTGCGGCCGTCCACGCGCACCAGCACCGTGTGGTAGGGGTGCCAGGCGTTCCACACCATCACCAGCAGCGACAGCGCGATGGCGCCGGCAATGCCCTGGATGACGCCGAAGAACACCACGCCCAGAAAGCTGGCCGCCGCCAGCATGAACTCGGCCCGCCGCTGCTTGAGCAAGGCCATCATGCCCGGCCAGTCGGTGAAGGAGATGCAGGCGGTGATGACCACCGCGCCCAGCGCGGCCTGCGGCATGTCCTTGACCAGGCCCGGCGCCAGCAGCAGCAGCACGGCGATGACGGCCGCGCCCACCAGGTTGGCCACCTGCGTCTGCGCCCCGGCGCTGGCGGCCACCGGCGTGCGCGAGTTGCTGCTGCTGATGGGAAAGCCCTGCATCAGCCCCGCCGCCAGGTTGGCACTGCCCAGCGCCAGCATTTCCTGGTCGGGCTGCACGCGGGTGCCGGCGCGCTTGGCCAGCAGGCGCGACAGCACGCTGGAGTCGGCAAACACCAGCAGCGCGATGATGGCCGCGCCCGGCGCCAGCACGCGCAGGTCGGCCAGGGTGAGCAGGGTGAGCGGCCAGGTCGGCACCGGCAGGCCGTGCGGCACCGGGCCGATCACGTCCAGCCCGGCCGTGGCCGAGAGCTTGAACAGCGCCGAGATGCCGGTGGCCACCACCACCGCGATCAGCACCGCCGGCCAGCGCGGCCGCGCCTGGCGGATGCCCACGATCAGCCCCAGCGTGCCCACGCCGATGGCCATGGCCATCGGGTTGCCGCGCCCGTCCAGAAAGCCCTGCACCATGGCCACCAGCCGCTCCAGCGAGCCGCCCACCGCGGCCGAGAAGCCCATCAGCTTGGGCAACTGGCTGATGATCACCGTCAGCGCGATGGCGTTGAAAAAACCCAGCCGGATCGGCTTGGAGAACAGGTCGGCCATGACCCCCAGCCGCGCAAAGCCGATCAGCAGCAGGAAGGCGCCCGACATCAGCGCCAGCGCCCCGGCCAGGGCCACGGCGCGCTCCACGCTGCCGCCGGCCAGCGGCAGGATCAGGCTGGCAATGACGGCGGCCAGGGTCGAGTCCGGCCCCAGCACCATGATGCGGCTGGGCCCCAGCAGCGCGTACACCAGCAGCGGCACGATGGTGGCGTACAGCCCGTGGATGGCCGGCACGCCCGCGGCCTCGGCATAGCCCATGCCCACCGGCACCAGCACCGCCGACAGCACCAGCCCGGCCACCACGTCGCGCGACAGCCATTCGCGCCGGTAGTTGAACAGCAGGAACAGGCCCGGCGTCCAGCGCAGCCAGCCGGTGGGCGCGGGCAGGGGCGTGATGGGCGGCGGGGTGTTCATGGCCGTTGTCGGTGGCGCGGCTGCGTCATCCGCGGCACTTGCAACACGTGGCGAATGGGCGCGCGCCAGCGCCAGTCATCGAGTGCAGCAACCTGGTGCTCCATTTCAGCGGCGGGTGGTGACCACGATGCCGGCCACGATCAGCGCGAACGCCGCGGCGTGGTACAGCCGTGGCGGCTCACCCAGAAACAGCGCCGACAGCAGGGCAGCGAACAGCGGCGTCAGGTTGATGAAGAAGCCGGCCGCCGTGGGCCCGGCGCTTTGCACGCCCAGGCCCCACCAGCGGTAGGCCAGCACCGCCGGGCCGACGGCCACGAAGCCCAGCGCCGCCGCCAGCGGCCAGCCCCACTGGATGCGCGCGTCCGTCAGCGCCCATTCGCCCGCCGTCATCAGGCCCGACCAGCCCAGGCCGAACACCACCTGCGCCAGCAGGAAGGCGGCCCAGTCGGCGCGGATGGGGTCGGGCTCGGCGCGCCGCGTCAGCAGCCACGAATACCAGGCCCAGGCGATGGTGGCGGCCACCATGTACAGGTCGCCCGGCACCAGTTGCAGCTGCGTCAGCTGCGCCCAGTCGCCGCGCGACAGCACCACCGCCACCCCGGCCATCGACAGCAGGGCGCCCACCAGCTGCGCGCGGGTGGCCCGCACGCCAAAGAACAGGCGGCCCAGCAGCATCATCCACAGCGGCAGGCTGGAGGCCACCAGGGTCACGTTCAGGGCCGTCGAGGTGCGCAGCGCCTGGTACTGCAGCGCGTTGTACAGGCCAATGCCGAGCAGGCCCAGCAGCGCAAAGCGCCGCCAGTGCGCCCACAGCCCGCTGTCGCGGCGCAGCACCCAGGCCGCCAGCGGCAGCAGGATGGCGGCGGCCAGCAGCCAGCGCAGAAAGTTCAGCGTGATCGGCGGCACCAGCCCGGTCACCAGCCGGCCGACCACGGCATTGCCCGCCCACATCAGGGGCGCCAGCGTCAGCAGGGCAGCGGTACGAAGCGAAAGACGGGCGGCAACCATGAAGGGCGCACTGTAACGGATGGCGGGGCAGGGCGCTTGCCTTGAGGGCGGCGCAAATCGGCCTTCAGCGCCCACCCATCAAGCCGAGGAAGCTACGAAAAGCATAGTCGTCGCCGCACGGGATGCGCCCGCGCGGCGCAGCGCCACCCGCTTCGTGGCACCATCGACCGCCCCACCCACTTTCCAGTCTGTTGCCACCATGTCCCTCACCGTCCAGATCGCCCGCCCCGGCGGCCCCGAAGCCATGCAGCTCGTCGAGCTGCCTGTGGGCGAGCCCGGCCCGGGCCAGATCCGCATCCGCCACCAGGCCATCGGCCTGAACTTCATCGACGTTTACCAGCGCAGCGGCCTGTATCCGCTGCCCATGCCCCTGACGCTGGGCATGGAAGGCGCCGGCATCGTCGAGGCGGTGGG
>JAEXBL010000284.1 GCA_023394015.1 Pseudomonadota bacterium
CGCACGCCGGGATAGCCCCACATCGCATCCGCCGTGTTGGCAAAGCGAAACAGCGCCGCGCCCGGCAGGCCCAGCAGCACGAACCAGCACAGCGGCGCGACGACCGAATCGTTCAGGTTCTCGGCCAGGCTTTCGATGGCGCTCTCGCGCACCTGGTGCGCCGACAGTGCGCTCACGTCGCGACTCACCAGCCGCGCCAGTTGCGCGCGGCCCGCGTCCAGCGATTCGCCCAGCGCGCGCTCCACCGCCAGCACCTCGTCGTGCAGCATGGCCCAGGCCAGCAGCGGCTTCAGGAAAAGCCCCAGCGCCAGCGCCGCCAGCCAGGCCGGCTGCGCCAGCACCCAGCGCTGAAACAGCCACGCCAGCGCGAACACCGCCGCAGCGGCCGCACACCAGGACAGCGCCGCAAACCAGAACACCCGCGCATCCGACAGCACGCGCGGCTCGCCCACGCGCGGCGCCAGCCGCTCGCCGGCCCAGGCCAGCCAGCGCCCCATCCACGCCACCGGGTGCCAGCGCAGGCCCGGCTCGCCCAGCAGGCGGTCGATGACCAGCGCCAGCGCCGGCGCGCAGGCCAGCAGCAGGGCGGCGGCATCGGCTTGCAGCGGCGTCCACCAGCCCCAGCTCATCGGGCGACCCGGCAGGGATGAACGGCGCGCGCGGCGCAGCAGGCGGTGGTAGGCATCGGGCGATTGTGGCGCACGCCAGCCGTCACACGGGCGCCGCAACCGGCGTGCACAATGGCCTGCCCACGCCCGGCAGCCCGCCAGGCGGCACCAAGGAGACCGCGACATGGACATCAGCACCCGAACCCTGCTGGCCGCCGACCTGGCCGACCGTTGGATCGACACCATCCTGGGAGAGCAACCCGACGCACTGCTGCAAGCCGACAGCGACGACCCGCTCAGCCCCGAGGACATGGCGCGCAACCTGGCGCAGTTCCGCGCCACGCTGATCGAGGAGCTGGCCGAGCAGCCCATCGCCATCGCCTGGGACGACGATGAGCTGGACGCATTCGACGCAGACGAGGAAGAGGATTTGTCCGAGGGCGCTGCCGGCGACGAGCGCTGAACCAGGCCGCTGGCGCCGCGCGCGGCGCCTGGCCGTCCAGCGCGCATAGGGCTACAGGGGCGGCCGTCGCTCGCCGGCCTTGGCGATTTCGTGGGCCAGGATGGCGGCGCCAGCGTAAAGCAGCGGCAACGCGATGAGCGCCCCGGCGATGATCCACGCCGCGGCCGCCCACCCCATCAGGTAGCAGCCCACCAGCACGACCACCGCGGCCAGGGCCAGCAGAAATGGCCACCAGGTCTTCATGCGCGATCGCCGAGCCTGCCTTGGCGATGGCGGCAGCCAACCAGGCTGCGCCGATCGGTCGCCCCGCGCATCACGGCCGCTGGCCGCGCGCCTTGGCCACCATCCGCGCATCAGTGACCTGCGCCCTGACCAGTGGCACAGCCCACAGGTGCAGCACCGCGGTGGCGAGGATGGCGCCCACGCCAGCCAGCGCCAACCACAGCGGATCGCGCAGCCAGCGCAGCGCCGTGGCCAGCACTACCGCCAGGCAGGGCAGCATGGCCGCCAGCGCCGGCAGCGGCGCCACCGTCACCCGCAGCCCGCAGGACTGGCAAGGCACACGCCGCCCCCAGCCCAGCGCCAGCTTTTTCCAGGCGGGCAGCGCGGCGTGGCCGCAGTGGGGGCAGACAAACGCATCCATGCTGCGCAATATCGTGCCCGGCGCTTACACCGTCAAGGGTGTCAGCCGGAGCGATTGCAGCAACTCGTCCAGCTGCACTGCCGACAGGGGTGGCACTGCCACGTCCATGGTGCTGCCCGTGTTGTAGGGACCGGTGTGCACCTTGACCACCGGGTCCCACTCGGCATCGTTGCTGCGGGTGGCCTCGAACCGGTCGACGTCGCCGTCCAGCACATCCAGGCTGCGGTGCGTGCGGTCGCGCAGCGTCTGCAGTTCGCTGGTCGGCATGGCGTTGATCCAGTCGATGAACTTCTGCTGATCTTCGGGCTTTTGCAGATCCAGCCCTTTCAGCTCGGCGTAACGCACCATCAACGGCACGGGGCTGTGGCCTTTGCCGCTTTGATCCACCAGGGCTGCGGCGGCCGACTCGGTGAAGCCAGCGTGCTGGAGGAAGCGCTGCGACACGCCGCCGTCGCTGCCAGGCTCGTGCTTGTTGGCTTCCTGGATCGAGTTCCAGATGCCCAGGCCAACCACCGACACCACCACCAGGCCGATCCCGATGGGGCCTGCCAAGGTGCCCGCCCCAAGCGCGGTCATCACGCCGCCCGTAGCGCCCACGCCATAAAGAACGCCTGAGGGAATATCGCCCTTCGAGAACGATTCACCCATGTTCCAGATATCGAAACCGGCGCCCAGAACGCCTAGGAATTTGCCGGCCGCTTTACCGCCCAACTTGCCGGCAACCGAATCCGCGTCGAGCTTGCCCAGCGCCACCAGCAGCTCCGAGCCCTTCTGCCCCAGGCCGGCCGCGTCCACGATGACCTTCAGGTTGTTCTTGAGCGAAGGGTCGTTGAGCGCCTTGCCGGCGCTGAACACGAAGCCCGCGCCCGCCAGGCCAAGGCCCACGCCGCGCAGCAACTGCCCACCGGCGGTGGACTTGTCGAGGCCCTTGATGTCGCCGAGCTTGTCGTCCAGCGCATCCAGGCGCTTGGCCACGTCGGCGGCCGACTCGCCGGCCTTGGGAATGGTGTTTTCCAGCGCCCCGACCACCTCGTCCATCTGCTGGCCGGACAGGCCCAGCAGCTTGGCGAAGCGCGAGTCCTTCAAGCCCTGCAGGGCATCCCGGGCGCGGGCCACGCTGGCGGCATCGCTCGGATCGAGGGTGCCGATCTTGTCGAGCACGGTGTGCTTGGCGTAGGCCGTGGCCAGTTCGCCCAGCATCTTGCGGCCCTGATCGCCCAGCTTGGCCTGCACCGCCGGGTTGGCAAAGAAGTTGGCCACCTGTTCGCCCTGCAGGCCGGTGGTCAGGCCGGGGTTGGACTGCAAGGCACTGGTGATCGCCAGCTGGGCCGAGGGGTCGTCGGCGATCTCCTGCAGGATCTTTTCGTTGTCGCCGTTGGGGTCCAGGGCCGACATCTGCCTGATCAGCGTCTCGCCTTGAGCACTCAGTCGGTCCTTCAACTCCTGGGCCTTGGCCTCCCATTCGGGGCCCTTCTCCTTGCCGTAGCTCTCGATGGCCTTGTCGAGCTGCTCCGGGGTCATCGCGCCGCCGTGGTTGGCCACCAGCCAACCCAGCTCGCTCATGTGCTCGCCATATTCCTTGGCGGTTTCGTCGATCTGCGCCCGGAAGTCCTGTATGCCGCCGTAGACCTCAGCGAGCACCATGTCGGCGCTCATGCCGTCCAGCTGCTCGGCCAAGCGCACCGCATACGCCGGGCTGCCGCCTTCGGCCACGTGGGTGTACATGGCGTTTCTGTCCCACATGCCGGCGTCGACCATCTTCTGGAGGTTGGCCTCGCCCTGGGGCGTGCCCAGGCCGCGGTCGAGCACCTTCAGCATATGGCCCGTGGCACCGATGCCGAAGGGCTGGCCGTAGCTGGCCTGGTAGGCCTCGCTGTAGCTGCCGATCGTCGGCATGGCCAGGCTGGTGACTTGCGCGGCCAGTTCGGGGCTGAGCCCTTCGGTCAGCTGGTCGAGGCGCTGCGCCATGGTGTAGCCCGGCGCTTGCTGACCAGCGCCTTTGAAGACCTCCCGGGCCATTTCGTCGGCTTTTTCCACGTCGCCGCCGGCCAGCGGCTCGGTGGCCCAGTCGGCCGCATCCTGCAGCAGCTGCTGGCCTTCCGTGCTGTTCAGCAGCGCGTCGCGCACTTCGGGGCTGGCGTCCTGCAGGCGCTGGTTCAGCCTTTGCATCTGCTCGGGCGCGTCGCCCGCGTTGCGGGCCTGGCTGACGATGGCCTCGGCCTGGCCGGCGGGGCTGGCGCGGTGGCGGTCACCGGCCAGGGATTGCAGGGCCGTGTCCAGTTGTCGCGTGGCGCCGGTATCGGCCTGGTAGCGGTCTGTCAACTGCCGGCCGGCGGCGGTGTAGTCGGCCTCGGTGGGCTGGGCGCCGCTGCGCACGCTGGCCTGGGCGCGCTCATCCAGCTCGGCCTGCACGGCGGTTTTCAACCCGCCCTGTGCGTGCTGCACGCTTTCGTGCATCTCCTGCCGGGTGCTGCGGTTGGTGTCGGCGGGCAGTTCGTCGTAGGCCTGCTGGGCGCGCTGGAGCTTGGCCACGGCCTGGTCGGTTTGCGCCACCTTCTGCTCCAGCGGCGTGGCCGCCTGCTGCGCCGGCACCCAGATTTCCTGGCCGGCCTGCACGCGGTCGGCATCGGGGATCTCGTGGCGGTTGGCGCGGGCGATGTCGTGCGCCGACACGCCGGGATGCTGGCGCGCCATGTCGGTCAGCGTCTGGCCGGGCTGGATGACTTCGCGCGTGGGCTCGCGGCCGTAGTCGGTGCCGATGGGCACGTTCAGTTGCTGGCCGATCTCGAGCCGGTTGTTGTCGTCGAGTTGCGGGTTGGCGGCCTCGAGCATCGGCGTCGAGGTCTGGTAGCGGCGCGAGATCTCGGTCAGGTTCTCGCCGCGTTCGACCTTGTGCTGCACGTAGCGCTCGGGCGGCGGCGCGTCAGGCT
>JAEXBL010000313.1 GCA_023394015.1 Pseudomonadota bacterium
CCGCTGCCCTGGGGCGGGTCTCGGCCGCGGACGGGCGCGGGCTGCTCTTTTTCTCATGGCTTCTGCGGGGCGCGCGGCGGATGCCCCACAGCTGCTCCAGCTCGTGGGTGCCGATCTGCACCTGGCCGGCAATCTCGCCCAGCAGCTGCTGGGCCAGCGCGCCGGCCGGCAGCGCCTGCCACAGTGGCCGGGCGTTGGCGGCAAAGCGCGAGCGGCCCTCGGCGCTGTCCATGTCGCAGTCCTCGGCGGCGGCCTCCAGCAGAAAGCGCGACAGCGGCACGGCATCCTTCACCGCCTGGGCAAAGGCCTCGGCGCCGTGGGCGCGGACGAAGCTGTCGGGGTCGTGCTCGGGCGGCAGGAACAGGAACTTCACCGTGCGCAGGTCGGTGGCCAGGGGCAGGGCGGCTTCGAGCGCCTTGCGGGCGGCGCGGCGGCCGGCGGCGTCGCCGTCGAAGCTGAACACGATCTGCTCGGTGAAGCGAAACAGCTTGTGCACGTGCTCGGGGGTGCAGGCCGTGCCCAGCGTGGCGACGGCGTTGCCAAAGCCGAGCTGGGCCAGCGCCACCACGTCCATGTAGCCCTCGGTGACCAGCGCGTAGCCGTGCTCGCGCAGCGCGGCGCGGGCCTCGAACAGGCCGTACAGCTCGCGCCCCTTGTGGAACACCGGGGTTTCGGGCGAGTTGAGGTACTTGGGCTTCTCGTCGCCCAGCACGCGGCCGCCGAAGCCGATCACCTCGCCCTTGACGCTGCGGATCGGGAACATGATGCGGTCGCGAAAGCGGTCGTAGCGCCTGCCGTCGTCGTCCTCGCCGACGATGACCAGGCCCGACTCGTGCAGCAGCGCGTCGGCGTAGTCGGGGAACACGCTGGCCAGGGTGCGCCAGCCCTCGGGCGCGTAGCCGAGGCCGAAGTCGCGTGCCACCGTGCCCGACAGGCTGCGCTTTTTCAGGTAGTCGATGGCGCGCGGCGCGTTCTTCAGGTGCTGGCGGTAGGCCTCGGCGGCGCGGGCCAGCACGTCGGTCAGCGTCGCGCGTTTTTCGGTTTCCTGCGCGGCGCGGGCGCGCTCGGCGGGGCTGCGCTCGTCTTCCGGCACCGTCAGGCCGTATTGCTGGGCCAGGTCGTGCACCACCTCGACGAAGCCGGCGCCGGTGTGGTCCATCAGAAAGCCGATGGCATCGCCGTTCTTGCCGCAGCCGAAGCAGTGGTAGAACTGCTTGGAGGGGCTGACGGTGAAGGAGGGCGTTTTCTCGCCGTGGAACGGGCACAGGCCCGAGAAGTTGGCGCCCGTTTTCTTGAGTTGCACGTGGCGGCCGACGATCTCGACCACGTCGGCGCGGGCCAGAAGCTCCTGGATGAAATGCTGGGGGATCGCCACGCGGCTATTCTGACCGAAGGGCCGGTCGGCTGTCGGGGCACCCGGTGGCCAGGAAAGGAAAAAGCGACCCGCGGCGTGGGCCGGGGTCGCTCGGGTGGTGGCGTGCACCAAGGCGGCCGCCGGGGCCGCGGGGGGTTACTTCTTGACCGGCGCGATGATGGGCGCGAACGGATCCGGGCGCGGGGTCTTGTCGCTCGACACCGGCAGGATCGGCAGGGTGATCTTCGGCTGGTCGCCGGTGAGCGTCTTCAGGAAGGCGACGATCTGCGCGTTCTCTTCCTTGGTGTAGACGCGGCCCAGCTGCAGCCGGCCCATGATGTCCACCGCCTCGGTCAGCGTCTTGGCGGCGCCGTCGTGGAAGTAGGGGTAGGTCAGCTCGACGTTGCGCAGCGTGGGCACCTTGAAGGTGAAGCGGTCGATCTCGTTGCCGGTCACGGCCGAGCGGCCTTCGGCCGGGTGGTCGGTCTTGTATTCGGCCACCACGCCCATCTTCATGAACATGTTGCCGCCGGCACCGGGACCGTTGTGGCAGGCCACGCAGCCGGAGGTCTTGAACAGCTCGTAGCCCTTCAGCTCGACGTCGGTGATGGCCTTCTTGTCGCCCTTGAGCCACTGGTCGAAGCGCGCGTTGGGCGTGACCAGGGTGGCCTCGAAGGTGGCCAGTGCGTCGGTCACCTGCTTGATGTCGATCTTGTCGGTCTTGTAGACCGACTTGAACTCGTCCACGTAGCCGGGAATGGACTGCAGCGTGGCCACGGCGATCTCGTGCGTGGAGTTCATCTCGATCGGGTTCTCGATCGGGCCGCCGGCCTGTTCGGCCAGGTCCTTGGCGCGGCCGTCCCAGAACTGGGCGATGTTGAACACCGAGTTGAGCACGGTGGGCGAGTTGATGCCGCCCTTTTGCCAGCGGTCACCCACCGAGGCGGCGACGTTGTCGCTGCCGCCCATGCTGAGGTTGTGGCAGGAGTTGCACGAGATGAAGCCGGAGCGCGACAGGCGCGGGTCGAACCACAGCTTCTTGCCCAGGGCCACCTTGGCCGGGTCGGTGACCTTGGCCGGCTCGATGGGTTGAATGGGCTCCTGGGCCAGCGCGTGGCTGCCGGTGAACAGCGCCGAGGCGGCAACAGCCAGGGCGGCGGCGGTGGGGATGGGCTTGAGCTTCATCGTGGGCTTCCTTCTGGTTGGGATGCTGTGGAGAGGAAAAGACCACAACACTTTAACGGGCTTTAGGCGTTTACAACCGCCTCGGCGCCCGAAAAGGCTTGAGGTGTGTCAAACACAACGCCTTGTGCGCTGTCGATGTTGCAAGCCGGCGTCGCGCAGGGGCGCTGGGTATGATTTGCCGGCGCACATGGCGACGCACAAGGAGACTGACACATGGCGAGCATCTACGACACCGACCTGCCCCGCAACGAGGCCAACTTTGCACCGCTCACGCCGCTGGCCTTCATCCAGCGCACGGCCGAGGTGTACCCCGACCAGCTGGCCATCGTGCACGGCGAGCTGCGCCAGAGCTGGGCCCAGACCTACGCCCGCTGCCGCCAACTGGTCAGCGCGCTGACGCAGCACGGCATCGGCAAGAACGACACGGTGGCGGTGATGCTGCCCAACACGCCGCCGATGGTGGAGGTGCACTTCGGCGTGCCCATGGCCGGCGCGGTGCTGAACACGCTCAACACCCGGCTCGACCCGGAGGCGGTGGCCTTCATGCTGGACCACGGCGAGGCCAAGGCGCTGATCGTCGATCCGGAGTTCGCCGGCATCGTGAAGAAGGCGCTGGCGCTGCGCGAGTCCAAGGCCCCGCTGCTGCTGATCGACGTGGAAGACGCCCTTTACGGCGAGGCGCCCAGGCTCGGCAGCCTGACCTACGAGGCCCTCGTGGCCCAGGGCGATGCCGGTTTCGACTGGAAGTACCCGGCCGACGAGTGGGACGCCATCGCCCTCAACTACACTTCCGGCACCACCGGCAACCCCAAGGGCGTGGTCTACCACCACCGCGGCGCGGCCATCAACGCGGTCAGCAACGTGCTGGAATGGGACATGCCCAAGCACGCCGTGTACCTGTGGACGCTGCCCATGTTCCACTGCAACGGCTGGTGCTTTCCGTGGACGGTGGCGGCGCGCGCCGGCGTCAACGTGTGCCTGCGCCGGGTGGAGGCCAAGGCCATCTTCGAGGCCATCCGCGAGCATGGGGTCACGCACTACTGCAGCGCGCCCATCGTGCACGGCCTGCTGGTCAACGCGCCGGCCGAGCTGAAAGAAGGGGTGCCGGCGGGCGTGAAGTGCCTGGTGGCCGGCGCCGCGCCCCCGGCCTCGATGATCGAGGGCATGGAGCAGATGGGGTTCGACCTGACCCACGTCTACGGCCTGACCGAGGTCTATGGCCCGTCCACGGTGTGCGCCAAGCACGGGGCCTGGAACGAGTTGGACATCGGCGAGCGCGCGCGCCTGAACGCGCGCCAGGGGGTGCGCTCGCACATGCAGCGCGACGCCCGCGTGCTCGACCCCATGACCCTGCAGCCGGTGCCGATGGACGGCGAGACCATGGGCGAGATCATGTTCCGCGGCAACGTCACCATGAAGGGCTACCTGAAGAACCCCAAGGCCACCGAGGAGGCCTTTGCCGGCGGCTGGTTCCACTCGGGCGACCTGGCGGTGCAGTACCCGGACGGCTACATCAAGATCAAGGACCGCAGCAAGGACATCATCATCTCCGGCGGCGAGAACATCTCCTCGATCGAGGTCGAGGACGTGCTCTACCGCCACCCCGCCGTGCTGTCCGCCGCCGTGGTGGCCAAGCACGACGAGAAGTGGGGCGAGACGCCCTGCGCCTTCGTCGAGCTCAAGCCCGGCGCCGAGGTGAGCGAGGCCGACATCGTGGCCCACTGCAAGCAGCACCTGGCGGGTTTCAAGGTGCCACGCTACATCGTGTTTGGCGAGTTGCCCAAGACCAGCACCGGCAAGATCCAGAAGTTCGAGCTGCGCAAGGCCGCCGGCTCGGCCACCGCCATCGACGTGTGAGCCCCGCCGGTGCCCGCCCCGGAGGCGGCGTCGGCTACCATGGGCGCAGCGGGGCGCGGCCCGGTCAGGCGCCGTCCGCCCGCTGGGCGCGCAGGCCGGTTCGTCATCGTCGGCAGCGCCGACTGCTCGCCCGCCAGCCCGGCCGGCACCGTGCCGGTGCGGCGCCATCACCGCTTGAGAGAGCCGCCGGCCCCATCGGCCGCGCGGCGTTGTTGTTTGTTTGAAGGAGTGGTTCGTTTTGGAGTTGCAAGCCCTGTCGTGGAGCCATCCCTGGGTGCAAACCGGGCTGGGCCTGGCCGGCGTGCTGCTGGTGGCCGGCGTGCTGCAGTGGGTCGCGCAATGGCTGCTGACGCGCGGGCTGGCGCGGCTGGCCGACGCGCCCGATGCGTCGGCGCTGTCGAAGGTGGTGTTCAACCGCGGCGTGCTGCGGCGCGCCGCGCAGGTGGTGCTGCCGCTGGCGCTGCACCTGGGGGTGCGCCTGCTGCCCCACCTGCCTGAGGCCGTGGCCACGGTGGTGCACAACGTGGCGGCGGCGCTGATCGTGCTCTTCGTGGCGCGCACGGTGTTCAAGATGCTGGACGTGGCGCTGCAGCTGTACGACGCCCAGCCGCTGATGCCCGAGCAGTCGCGCTCGCGCTTCGTCAAGGCCTACATCCAGGCCGGGCAGCTGGTGGTGGCCATTGCCGCGGTGGTGGTCATGATCGCGGCGCTGGGCGACAAGTCGCCGCTGATCGTGTTGTCGGGCTTTGGCGCCATGTCGGCGGTGCTGATGCTGGTGTTCCAGGACACCATCAAGTCCTTTGCCGCCGGCCTGCAGATCGAGGGCAACGACATGCTGCGCGTGGGCGACTGGATCGAGGTGCCGCAGGCCGGGGCCGACGGCGCGGTGATCGACATCGCGCTGAACACCGTCAAGGTGCAGAACTGGGACAAGACCATCGTCACCATTCCCACCTGGAAGCTGATGAGCGAGAGCTTCAAGAACTGGCGCGGCATGCAGGAGTCGGGCGGGCGGCGCATCAAGCGCACGCTGATGATCGACGCCGGCTCGATCCATTTTCTCAGCGACGCGCAGATCGAGCGCCTGAGCCACGTCGAGCTGATTGCCGACTACGTGCGCGAGAAGTCCGACGCGGTGAAGATCTCGCGCGCCATGAAGCTGCGCGAGCTGGGCGAGGTGCTGGGCCGGGTGCCGGCCAACCAGCGGCGGCTGACCAACATCGGCACCTTCCGCGCCTACGTGAAGGCCTACCTGACGGCCAACAGCGGCATCCACCCCGACATGACGCTGATGGTGCGCATGCTGCAGCCCACGTCCGAGGGCGTGCCGCTGGAGCTGTACTGCTTCACCAACACCACGGCGTGGGTGGACTACGAGGCGATCCAGAGCGACATCTTCGACCACCTGCTGGCCATCCTGCCGGAGTTCGGCCTGCGCGCCTTCCAGGCGCCGGGTGGCGCCGACGTGGTGGGCCTGGCAGCGGCGCTGCAGGCGGCGGGCGTGGATGCGGTGCGGACGCCGGCGTCGGCGCACTGAGCGCGCCGCTCATGACGAATGACCGCGCTCTGGCGAGCGCATGACGAATGACAAAAGCTACCCGCCTGCACGGTGCTTTGGTCATTGGTCATGGCACGACAGCGCCGGACATCGGGCGCAGCGAAGTCGTGCTTATGCCAAGTTGTCTTCAAAGAAATAAAACCATTCACCGCAGAGACGCAGAGGGCGCCGAGGTTCGCAGAGTAAAAGACCACATTCTTTCTCTGCGTGTGCTCTGCGTTCTCTGCGTCTCTGCGGTGAAGACAAGGTCCCCAAGACCCAGAGAGATCTCTACATCGCTGATGGCGATTCGGTATCAGAACACGAGGGTGCGCCAGCGCAGGTCGATGGCCCGCGCCATGAACTGCACGGCGCCGCCGTGGCCCTGGCATTCGGGGATCAGCTGTGCGGCGTCGATGCCGTGCGCGTGCAGCGCGTCGGTGCAGGCCAGCAGGCGCGCGCCATGCTGCACGCACTCGCGCATGGCGTCGAGGATGGTCTTGTCGAAACGCTGGCTGGCGCGCAGGCCGGCGGCCACGCCGGGCACCAGCAGGCGCACGCTGGCGGCGGTGAAGTAGATCTCCACCGGCACGTCCATCGCCGCCGCCGCGGCGGCGTGAAAGAAGGGCGTGGCCAGCTTCTCGGGCTGCGCCACGTCGGCGGCCCACAGCAGCATCGCCACGCCATCGGCGCTGTGCTCGGCGTAGCTCATGCCGGGTCGGCGCCACCGGGCGCGCTGCCGCTGGTGGCGGGCACCAGGTGCTCGCGGTGCAGCCATGCGTGGTGCGCCATGGCCGGCGCTACGGCCTCGCCATGCACCAGCGCGGCCTGGTCAGCGGCCCAGTCGGCCAGCGTCAGGCGCGCGATCCACCCCCGGCCATAGGGGTCCAGGTGCACCAGCTCGGGTGTGTCGGCCAGCGCGGGGTTGGCCTCGACCACGGTGCCCGTCACCGGCGACCTGACCGCCACGATGGACTTGGCCAGCTCCACCACCGCGAACGAGGTGCCTTGCGCGATCTCGGTGCCCACGCGCTTGGCGCGGCACATGTAGATCTCGCCCGACAGCCGGATGCCCAGCGCCGTGATGCCCACCGTGGCCGTGCCATCGCCTTCCAGGCGCGCCCAGGTCTGGTGCTCGACGAGGTAATGCAACTCGGGCGGGTCGGCGAGGGTCGGGGCGGTCATGGGCGTATTCTGGCAGTTTTGCCTGCTCCATTATCCATAGCTGAGGGCGACCGATACACTGGCGTCAGCCGCACTTTAGACATGGAGATCATCGTGATGAATCCAGCGCCTCGCCCCCTAATCGCCTTGGCCTTTGTCTTGTTCGCCGCTGCTGCGTCCGCGCAGAGGATTGGCGACGTCAGCACCGCTTTCCAGTGGATCGGCCCCAACCACAAGATCGTGGTCGAGGCCTACGACGACCCGCTGGTCGATGGCGTGACCTGCTACGTCTCGCGTGCCCGCACCGGCGGCATCAAGGGCGGCCTGGGCCTGGCCGAAGATCGCGCCGAAGCATCGATTGCCTGCCGGCAGGTCGGCCCGCTGCAATTCAGGGGCCCGCTACCCAAAGAGGCCGAGGTGTTCAGCGAGCGCATGTCCATCCTGTTCAAGCGCCTGCGCGTGGTGCGCATGGTCGACGGCGGGCGCAACACGCTGCTCTATCTCACCTATTCAGACAAGCTCATCGACGGCTCGCCGCAGAACAGCCTGACCGCCGTGCCGATCGATCGGGCGACGCCGATTCCGTTGAAGGAATGACTGCTGCCGCAGCCAGCGCCTGATGCCTACCCAAGGTCAAGGCAGGTGTGATTTTCCCGATCCAGATCCAGGGTGCACGATCAGCCGAGGCTTCCCCGGCCAGGGAAGCGCCCCCGGACGGGGGGTGGCGGAACATGGCGAAGCCAGTGGAGCCTGGGGGCGAGCCGTGACGGCGGAAGGGCATGGGAGTCGAACCCACCCGGCGACGCATGGCGCCACCCACCGGGTTTGAAGCCCGGCCCACCCACCAGGATGGTTGCCCTTCCGTAGCAAGAACTCCCCCCTGAGCGGCTGACGCCGCTTCCCCCTCTCTCTTCGGGAGGGGGGACAACGCCAGTGGCCGGTGCAAGCCCGTCCACGGCGTTCGCTGGTACGGCCTGCTCTGCGGCCAATCGACGGGTGGCGCGGGGTGTGCCGTACTCATGGGAGGAACAGCGTGCATTCTGCACGCAGTTTGTGCACGTCGCCCACGCGGCGCGTGAGGCCGATGCGGTCGAAGTATTCCAGAATCTGAATGGCCCGCTTGCGGCCCAGGCCGGTGGCGTCGCGGAACTGGGCGGCCAGCACCTCGCCGTCGTGGGCGGCGGCGACTTGGCGGGCCAAGGTGCCCAGGCGCTGCATGGTGGCGGGCGGGTAGTACAAGTCCTTCACCACCTGGTGCAGGTCGCCACGGCGCGCCAGGCGGGCCAGCGTGGTGCGCATCAGCGGCTCGCCTTCGCCGGCGCCGCGCGCCAGGTCGCGTGCCCAGGCGCCTTCGAACCCGGCCTCGGCCAGCGCGGGCGCCACTTTTTGCGCAATGCGGGTTTCGGTGGCGCTGAGCTGCGCGCCGTGCGTGGGCAGGTGCACCACGGCGCCGTGCAGCACCAGCGCGCCGCGCGCGGCCAGGTGCTCCAGCAGGGCCTGCCACAGCGGCGTGGGCAGGCGCGGGGCGGCCAGGCGGCGCAGGCGGGCGGCGTCGGGGCCCAGCTCGTCGGGTTGCTGGTCGTGAAAGCGCTGCAGCGCGGCCAGGGTGGCCGCGGCAAAGGCTTCCAGTTGCGCAGCGCCCAGCGCATGCCCCGACTGTGCCAGCGCCGTCTTGGGCACGAAGTCGACCGGCACGGCGGCCAGCCCCTGGGCGGCGGCC